>CAVGLH010000014.1:0-32563 GCA_963630065.1 Bacteroides fragilis
TCGGCGGCTTCAACGAGTGGAAGAACATCGACATCATCAAGGTGGTGATCAAGACAGTGGATAGGCTGCTCGGTCGCAAGGAGGGCGAGGACCTCGACCTCATCACATACGTCACCGACCGCAAGGGCCACGACATGCGCTACGCCATCGACTCTCGCAAGCTGCAGAAGGAACTTGGCTGGGAGCCCAGCCTCCAGTTTGAGGAGGGTATCGAGAAGACTGTGAAATGGTATCTCGACAACCAGGAGTGGATGGACAACGTGACCTCCGGCGACTATCAGAAGTATTATGAGAATATGTACGCCGGTCGTTAAGGATAAAAAATAGGAGATAAGCATCAATGTAAAGTGCTTACCTCCTTTTTTATCGGCGGTATTTAAAAATAGGAATGTATAATATAAAAATATCGGAGCGGACGCTCCATTTCAAGCAGCCTGCGGGCACGTCGCGCGGCGTGTACACCACCCGCCACAGCTATTATCTCACTCTTTCTTCCCCCGATTTCCCCAGTGTGGAGGGAGTGGGAGAGTGTGCCACTTTGCCCGACTTGAGCTGCGACGCCAAGCCGGAATATGAGATTACCTTGCGCCAAGTGTGCCAGATGGTGGAGCAGATGGGGCGCATCCCCTACGACATGATCCGTGCCTATCCCAGCATTACCTTCGGTCTGGAGACGGCCTTCGCCGACTTCTTCCGGAAGACGGGAGGCAAGGCTTCCGTACCTGTGGGGATGGAGAACCTTGCCGGCCTTTTCGACTCCCCCTTCGCCCGAGGCGAGGAGGGAATCACCATCAATGGACTGGTGTGGATGGGCACCTATGAGGAGATGCTCGCCAGACTTGATGAAAAGTTGAAGGCTGGCTTCCACTGTGTGAAGTTGAAAATCGGTGCCATCGACTTCTTCAAGGAACTGGACCTCATCAAGCGCATCCGCAGCGTGTATGGCAAGGAGCAAGTGGAACTTAGGGTGGATGCCAACGGAGGCTTCTCACCAGAGGATGCCTTGAGTCGCCTGGAGGCGTTGGCCCAGTATGACATCCATTCCATCGAACAACCCATCAAGCAGCACCAGTGGCCGAGGATGGCGCAGCTCTGCCGCGAGAGTCCGTTGCCCATCGCCCTCGACGAGGAACTGATTGGCGTGAATGTGCGCTCGATGAAGGAGGCTCTCCTGGACACTATCCGTCCGCAGTACATTATCCTGAAGCCCTCGCTCCATGGCGGCATCTATGGGTGCAACGAATGGATAGAACTCGCCAGGCAGCGAGGCATTGGCAGCTGGATTACCTCTGCCTTGGAGAGCAACGTCGGCCTGAACGCCATTGCCCACTATGCCGCCAAGGTTTATGGCCCCGGCGTAAAGATGCCGCAAGGATTGGGCACCGGCCAACTCTTCACCGACAACATCCCCATGCCATTGGAAATAAAGGGAGACAAACTTTGGGTGGTATGACTTTAGAAGAGTTTTTATCTGAATGGAATGATGCCAGCGAGACCCTACTAGTACATACGAGCGGGTCTACGGGCAAGCCAAAGCCAATGAGGGTGGAGAAGAAGCGCATGCTAAACTCCGCCCGCATCACTTGCGACTTTCTGGGCTTGCAACCCGGGAATACGGCCTTGCTCTGTATGTCGCTCGACTACATCGCCGGAAAGATGATGGTAGTGAGGAGCATCGAGCGCAGTCTGCGGCTCATCGCCGTCACTCCGAGTGGGCACCCCTTGAAGGACGTGCCGGATGGGCAGGACATTACCTTCGCCGCCATGGTACCGATGCAAGTGTACAACAGCCTTCTGGTGCCCGAGGAGCGGGAACGTCTCTGCCGCATCAGGCATCTCATCATCGGCGGCGGAGCTATCGACGAGAATCTTGAAAAAGAGTTGCGTGCTCTCTCCGGAGACATTGCCATCTGGAGTACATACGGCATGACGGAGACACTCTCGCACATAGCCTTGCGCCGCATTAACGGCAGCGAGGCGAGCGGGTGGTATCAGCCGTTCGACAGCGTGAGGGTGAGCCAAACGGAGGAAGGATGCCTCGTGATAGATGCACCGCTGGTCTGTGCCGAACCTTTGACGACGAACGACATCGTGGAGATTCAGCCCTATATATATAATAAGGTGGAAAAAGTGAGATTCCGTATCAAGGGCCGGAAAGACAATGTGGTTTGCAGCGGGGGCATCAAGATTCAGATAGAGGAGGTGGAGGCTCTGCTGAAGCCTAGCCTCGATAAGCCCTTTATGCTGGCGAAGAAAAAGAATGGGAAGTTTGGAGAAGTCGCTGTCCTCCTGACCGAGGACGAGGACATAAAAAAAGTAGAGGCGACAGTACGCCGCCTCTTGTCATGTCATAAATACTGGATTCCCAGGGAATTCCGCCACCTGGAGCATCTTCCGCTCACCGAAACCGGCAAGCCGAAGCGATGCTGCCTGCTTGGCTGATCAAAAATCCACAGAGACCTCTATCCTTCCCTGAAGAAGTCGAGCGCTTCCTTGATTTCCTCCGTGCTGGCCGTCTGGTTGATGCGGATGTCGCCGATGCCGCCCAGTAGGGTGAAGTTGATGATGCCGTTTTGGTTCTTCTTGTCGTGGTGCATCAGCTCGATGAGCTCATCGTAGTCGTCGCAGGTGATGGGGAGCGTGCCGTAGTATTCCTTGATGAAGGATACCGTCTGGCGCATCTTCTCTGTAGGGAATCCCGTCTTCGCCACGCTGAGGTAAAGTTCGGGTATCAGTCCGAAGGCCACGGCGTAGCCATGGAGGATGGGTTTGCGTTTCAAGGCCCAGCTCTCGAAGGCGTGGCCGAAGGTATGGCCCAAGTTGAGGGCCTTGCGGATGCCTCGCTCGTGGGGGTCTTGTTCCACGATGCGCTCCTTCACCTCCACGCTGTCGCCCACCATGCGCTGCAGCTGCTTCAGATCGGGATTGTCGAGGTCGAAGCTCACCAGTTCCTCCCACATCGGTTCGGTGGAGATGAGCCCGTGCTTCAGCATTTCGGCGTAGCCGGAGCAGATGTTCTCTGCATCAAGGGTTTTCAGAAACTCGGTGTCGAGAATCACGAACTTGGAGTCGTTGAACACGCCCACCTCGTTCTTCAGTCCGCCGAAGTTGATACCCGTCTTGCCGCCCACGGAGGCGTCTACCATGGCGAGCAGGGTGGTGGGGATGTTGATGAAGTTGATGCCGCGCTTGAAGGTGGAGGCTGCAAAACCTCCCAGGTCGGTGACCATGCCGCCTCCCAGGTTGATCATGCACGAGTGGCGCGAGGCACCGCCTTCCTGCAAGCCCTTCCATACCATCATGAGGCTCTCGATGTCCTTGTGACTGTCGGTGTCGGGGATGGTGATTACCTGAGCCTTCCGCATGCTGTAGAACTTCTTCAGCACAGGCAGACACTCTTTCCGGGTGGTGGAGTCGGTGAGGATGAACAACTTGTCGTGCTCACACTCAGAGAGAGCGGCCACCAGCTCGCTCTCCAAATGGGTGGATATGATTACTCTCTGATTCATAACTTACTGATAGTTTTGCGGTGCAAAGTTACTGCAAATCGGAGACAAAACAAAATAAATAAGTACTTTTTATATATTTAATGTTAAACCTTGGTGGTTTTGATGCGTCAAAAAGACAGTGTTTTTTGAGAAATCAGTTAAAAAAAGACAGACAATCGGCCCAAAAAGGAATATTAAGCAAAATAGGTATACAAACAAAACAATAAATAATAATAATGAAAAAATCGATTCTAACGATGCTGTTGATGCTCATTGCAATGGCATCCTTTGCCCAAGAGCGCTTGATTAGCGGTAAGATTACAGACCGCGACACCAAGGAGGCTGTGGAGCAAGTGACGGTTCAGCTGCTCAAGAGCGACAGTACTTATGTCGCGGGAGCCATCAGCAACGAGCAGGGACTTTTCCACATCACTGCCCCTGAAAACGGCAAGTACTTACTCAAGCTGACGAGCGTGGGCTACAAGACCACCGTGAAGCGAGTGCAAATCTCCGACAACAAGAACCTGGCCATGGGCAATGTGGTCATTGGGGCTGATGCCATTATGCTGAAGGGGGCTGTAGTGACGGCCATGGCCCAGAAAGTGACGCTCAAGGAGGACACCTTCGTCTACAACTCGGCCGCCTACCGCACACCGGAAGGTTCGGTGGTGGAAGAACTTGTGAAGCGACTGCCTGGTGCAGAGGTGAGCGACGACGGTACCATCAAGATAAACGGTAAGGAGGTGAAGAAAATCCTCGTTGACGGCAAGGAATTTATGACGGGCGATACAAAGACCGCCCTCAAGAACCTGCCCACCAGCATCATCGACAAAATCAAGGCTTACGATGAGAAGAGCGACCTGGCCAAGGTGACGGGCATCGACGACGGAGAGGAGCAGACCGTGCTCGACTTCGGTGTGAAGAAGGGTATGAACAAGGGTATGATTTCCAACATCGATCTCGGAGTGGGCAACAAGAGCCGCTACAGCCTGAGGGGAATGGGAGGATATTTCAGTGGCAACAACCGTTTCTTCCTCTTCGGTAACGCCAACAATACCAGTGACCGCGGATTTGGCGGCGGCGGACCTGGCCGTGGATTCGGTGGTGGAAACGGACTGAACTCCAGCAAGATGGTAGGTATCAACTACAACTATGAGAAGAAAGACCGCTTGAAGTTTAATACCTCGGTGCGCTGGAACCACGGCGACGGCGATGTATGGAGCAACCGATCCACCGAGAGCTTCCTGGGCACCACATCCTCGTTTGGCAACAGCCTTTCGCAGAAATACTCCCGCAGCAACAGCTGGAACGGTAACATCCGACTGGAATGGACGCCCGACTCGATGACCAACATCCTCTTCCGTCCATCCTTCTCATGGAGCACCAGCGACGGTCGCAACTCCGACCTCTCGGCCACCTATAGCAAGGATCCTTACACCATCACCACCAACCCTCTCACCGACGAGGGCGAGGAAGCATTGGCAAAGGCCGAGGCCATGGTGAACAGCCAGAACAGCAGCTCGCTGAGCTACTCTGACAACAACAATATCAACGGTATGCTCCAGGTGAACCGCAAGCTGAACAGCAAGGGACGCAACGTGACGCTCCGCGTGAACGCCAAGTATTCAGAGACCGACAGCAAGAGTCTCTCCCTCAGCAACACCCGTCTCTACCTGCAGCAGACACTGGAGGGCAAGGACTCCACCTATCAGACCAACCGCTACAACCTGACCCCTTCGAGGAACTACAGCTATGCCGGTCAGTTTACCTACAGCGAGCCGCTCTGGAAGGCCACCTTCCTGCAGTTCAGCTATAAGTTTACCTATAGCTATTCCAAGAGCGACCGCAGCACCTATGGGTTCAACAACGATTCGTTTGACGGCATCAGCCCCGCTTACCGCGGCTGGGACGCTTACCTGAACCGACTGACCAACCCCTTGGAATCGTACAAGGACGACATGTTGAGCCGTTTCTCGGAATACAAGAACTATAATCACGACATCCAGGTGATGATGCGATTCATCCGTCAGAAATACAACCTGAACTTCGGTGTGATGGTTCAGCCCCAGCACTCCAAGTTTGTGCAGGATTACCAGGGTAAGTATGTGGACACCGTGCGCAACGTGGTCAACGTGAGCCCGACCCTCGACTTCCGCTATCGCTTCTCCAAGATGAGCAACCTGCGCATCAACTACCGCGGCTCTACGACGCAGCCCAGCATCTCGCAGTTGCTCGACATTACCGACGACAGCGACCCATTGAACATCTCGATGGGTAACCCCGGCTTGAAGCCATCGTTCACCCAGAACTTCCGCCTGTTCTACAACAACTTCGTGCAGAACCACAACAAGGGCATCATGACCTTCGTTAATTTCTCCACGACGAGCAACAGCATCAGCAACAAGGTGACCTACGACGAGACGACTGGTGGACGAACCACCCGCCCCGAGAATATCAACGGCAACTGGAATGTGATGGGTGCCTTCATGTTCAACTGCTCCATCGACAGCGCAGGCGTGTGGAACTTAAACACCGACACCAACCTCGGTTACGACAACTATGTGAGCTATCTGAGCCTGGACAAAAGTTCCGACTCGCAGAAGAATACTACCAACAGCTTCACTTGGCGCGAGCGTCTTTCCTTCAGCTATCGCAACGACTGGTTGGAACTTTCGCTCGACGGAACGCTCAACTACAACAAGGCGAAGAACAAGCTGCAGCCTACCAGCAATCTCAGCACCTGGCAGTTCTCTTATGGCCCCAGTTTCACGCTCACCGCTCCCTGGGGCACGAGTCTTAACTCCAGTCTCTCCATCAGCAGCCGCCGTGGCTACAACGACAGCAGCATGAATACGGACGAGTGTGTATGGAACGCCCAGATTTCGCAGAGCTTCCTCAAGGGCAAGCCTCTCACTCTGATGCTCCAGTTCTACGACATCCTGCGCCAGCAGAGCACGTTCTCCCGTGCCATCTCTGCTACCTCGCGTACGGATACTGAGTACAACGCCATCAACAGCTATGCGATGCTCCACGTGGTTTATCGCCTGAACCTTTTCGGAGGCAAGCAGGCACGCCAGGGTAAGCGTGAGGGTGGTCCAGGCGAAGGCCCCGACTTCGGTGGCCGCCCATTCAACGGCAACGGTCGTCCGATGGGTCCTCCTCCTGGTGGTGGAGGTGGAAGATTCTAAGGAATCCCCCCAAAAAAGAAGGCAGCCGCCTCCGACATGTGAAGTCGGGGACGGCTGTTTTTGTTTAAATTTGCATTTGGTAATTTTTGCCTGAGTGGTACGGCGGGGGCGCCGTACCTCCTATGAATGCCTTTTCTGGCGAGGAGGGGTAACTGTAGGAGGTACAGCGCCCTCGCTGTACCACTCAAGCAAGTGCAACCATTATGTGAGCCTCATTTGTTATAGAGTGAGCCTTACTTGAAAACGAACCGAGCCTCATTTGAAGTTGAAATGAGGCTCGGTTGAGAGGTAAAAATACAAAGAAGCCCATAAGCTTCCTTCTTGGGAAATTTATGGGCTTTGCTATATTTGTTTGATTGATTAGAGCTTGAACTTGTAACCCAAAGTCAGCTGGAAAACCTGCCCTTTTGCGCTATTGCTAGTGTCGAATATATTAGAAACACCAATGTTGTAACGAGCGTCCAAGCAAATGTTAGAGAACTCGTATGAGATACCAACAGGGATAGAGTAGTTTACAGATTTAACCTCAGGAAGTGTTGTCTTTGAATCTGCTGCGGAAACACCCTTATACTCATATTTTGCGTCTGCTTTGAATCCGAATTGAACACCAGCTTTTACGGCCAAACCATTGGCAACATAGAAGTTTGCCAAGACTGGAACATTGATATAGTTAGCTTTTACCTTGAAATCATCGTCAGTTTTATGACCTTCCTGTGAATAGAGGACACCAACACTCAAACCGAACAAAGAAGATGCATGATATTCGCCCTCAACGCCACCAACGAAACCTGCCTTGAACTGTGCACCATTGCCTGTTGTTGAAGCTGCGCTCAAACCTACCTTAGGCTGGATGGTGAAGTCACCCTTCTCATACTGTGCGAATGCACCTACTGAAGACAGCACCATGGCTGCCATTACCAATAACTTTTTCATAATTTTCAAATCTTAAAAGTTTGTATATATTTTATTAACTCTCCTATCGTTTAGGGGGGGGTAAATTCCTTAATCGGGTGCAAAGGTATGGAAAAAAACAATACCATGCAAGTGATAAGCGATTTATTTTCTGTTTTTTGACAAAAAAAGGTGTTTTTGTTCCTTTTTGGAACAGAAACACCCTATTCTTTCCCTCAAAAAGAGATTATTCTTCCTCCTCGCCAGTCTCGGAATTGTCCCAGTCTTCCTCCTCATCAAATCCGAAGATGGCGGGATCCACAAAGGCATCCAGGGCTCGGCGCTCCTTCTTGGTGGGGCGGCCCGTTCCCCTGGCTCTGTCCACGAAACCGCTTATGCGGCTCATCTCCAGCAGCTCATACTGCTTGGGGTCGGTCACGTTCTTATAGACGCCGAAGAGCATCTTGGCCCCCACGCGCTGCTCGATGCAGTCGAGCACCTCGAAGGAGTAGGTGATGGGCGACTTCTTTACGCTCACCACGTCACCACGCTTGATGACAAACGAGGGCTTCCTGTTGACTCCCCCCACCGTCACTCGCCCGTTCTTGCAGGCATCGGCCGCCAGGCTGCGCGTCTTGTAAATGCGGGCAGCCCACAGCCACTTGTCTATTCTGGCACTTTCCTTCATAAAAACTTCTAACTTACTTCTTTCCCAGCTTGTTATACTGGTTCATCGTGTTGTCGATGCCGGCCAATACGAAGCTCTTGATGATTTCTACACCTAGGTCGATAGAAGGCTGCAGCTGTTCCATCTCTTCAGCTGAGAACCTGCCCAGCACCCAGTCTATCTGTCCGCCGCGGGGAAATTCGTTGCCGATGCCCATGCGCAGGCGGGCGTAGTTCTGTCCGATGAGCTGCTGGATGTGACCCAGTCCGTTGTGTCCGCCATTGCTGCCGTTGGCCTTCAGGCGGAAGGCACCCAGAGGCAGAGCCAGCTCGTCGCTGATTACGAGCAGGCGGCTCTGGTCTATCTTCTCCTGGTTGAGCCAGTAGCGCACGGCATTGCCGCTGAGGTTCATAAACGTGGTAGGCTTCAGCAAGAACACCTTGCGGCCCTTGATGGAAGTCTCGGCCACGAAGCCATATCGTTTGTCCTCAAAACAAATATTGGACGCTTTAGCAAAAGCGTCCAATACCATAAATCCCATGTTGTGCCTCGTCCCGGCATATTCATCGCCAGGGTTGCCAAGGCCACAAATCAAATATTTGTCCAAATTTTGATAAGTCTAAATGTTCCAAAGGATTACTCTGCATCGGCAGCCTGGGCTGCGAGCTGAGCGTTACGTGTCATCTTGATGGAGCAAACCACAACTGCCTTGCTTGTAGCCAACTCGAGACCCTCGAATGAGAGGTCGCCCACCTTGATGCTCTTGCCGATCTTCAACGCTGTAACGTCTACGTCGAGGTGCTCAGGAATCTGCTGGTATGGAGCAGTAACGTTGATCTTGCGGATAGAGAGGTTCATGCGACCACCGTCGCGAACACCCTGTGCGAGACCTACCAACTTCACGGGGATGCCGATAGTGATAGGCTTCTGGTCGTTCACCTCGTAGAAGTCTACGTGGAGAGGAGCATCTGTTGTTGGGTGGAACTGAATCTCCTTCATGATGGCTGTGTGGTTCTCGCCGTCGATTACGAGGTTGATTACGTAAACGTGAGGAGTGTAGATAATCTTGCGCAACTCGCAGAATGGAACTGCGAACGACAAAGCCTCGGGAGCACCGTTCTCGCCCTTCTTCTCACCATAGAGGTTGCAAGGGATGAAACCCTCCTTACGCAATGCCTTAGAAGCTTTCTTGCCAAGGTCTGCACGCTTCTGACCTGTTACATTAATCTCTTTCATTTTGTGTTACTCTAAATTAAGTTGTAAAAATAATTAATATTGCCTTAACTCGCCATCACACGGATTAGCTTTGCTTAAAGCGGGTGCAAAGGTACGCATTTTTTTTGGGCCGAGCAAATTTTTCTGCCTCAAAATATGTTCTAGAGGCATAAAAATAGGGGAAATTACATTTTTTAGCTTAAAAAAATAGAAAATATCGGATGTTTTCTTGTGTAATATTAATATAATGTGTATTTTTGCATCGTTTTAGTAACTCAGATAAAATGAATCTTTTAAATTATTAGAGAATGATTAATAGGGATTTGATAAGACGCAAGATTGTGCAGTTAACCTATGCATACTATCAAAACAGCGACCATAATATGGACAGTGCTGAGAAGGAATTGATGTTTAGCCTTTCCAAGTCGTACGACTTATACAACTATATGTTGCAGCTCATCGTGGCGGTTACCCAGGAGGCTCGCAAGCACTACGACGTGGGCGTGGCCCGTGCCCAGCGAGAGGGCAAGGAGGAACCGTCGGCCCGCTTCGCTATGAACAAGTTTGCCGTGCAGTTGGAGGAGAACAAGATGCTGAACGAATGGATAGACGTGAAAAACTCCACCTGGAACGAGGACATCGACGTGGTGAGAAAGCTCTACAACACCATCAAGCAAAGCGAGATTTACAACAACTATATGAGCGGAGCCATGGATGAGGAGCTGGCTGACCTCAGCGAATACGAGCGCGACCGTGAGTTGTGGCGCCGACTCTACAAGAACTTCGTCGTGAACAATCCCGACCTGGATGAATTTCTGGAGGAGAAGAGTCTCTACTGGAACGACGACAAGGACATTGTGGACACCTTCGTGCTGAAGACCATCAAGCGCTTCGACTCAGCCAACAAGGCCAAGCAGGAGTTGCTGCCCGAATACAAGGACGTAGAAGACCGTGACTTCGCCCGCAAGCTCTTCCGGGCCACCATCCTCAACGCCGACACCTACCAGCGATATATGAGCGATTCCTCGCGCAACTGGGACTTCTCCAGACTGGCCTACATGGACGTGGTGTTGATGCAGATAGCCATTGCCGAGCTTGTCAACTTCCCAGGCATCCCCGCCATCGTCACTATCAACGAGTATGTAGACCTGGCCAAGGTGTACAGTACGCCCCGCAGCGGTGGCTATGTGAACGGTATGCTCGACAACATCGCGCGCTACCTCATCCAGCGTGGCGTAATCATGAAGGAACTGCCAGAGCGCAAACCCCATCGTCCCTACAACTATAATTACCGCGGCGAGCAGCCCGAACAGCAGTCAGTTCCCGAGAACTTGGAGGCTCCCGAGATGGAGGCTCCTGCAGAGGGCGCAGACGGCCCGATGGAATAAAAGAGATAGAAAATAAAAATAGAAACAGAAAATAAAAATACTTTTAAAACATGACAAATTTATTTTTGGCCGCACAGCAGCAGGGCGGCGGCAGCAGCATCAGCTTCCTTGTCATGATGGTAGCCATCTTCGCCATCATGTGGTTTTTCATGATTCGTCCGCAGCAGAAGAAGCAGAAGGAGATTCGCAAGTTCCAGAACTCCCTGCAGGAGGGATCACGAGTGGTGACAGGCGGTGGTGTCTATGGCACCGTGAAGCATGTGAACATTGAGGCCGGCACCATCGACGTGGAGATTGCCCGCGGCGTAGTGGTAACCGTGGCCAAGAGCTACGTGTTTGCCGACGCTTCTAGCCAGACTCCGAATGCATAGTCTCCAAACCATATTGCAAACTGTCAGAAACTTCCTGTTCAGCAGTCTGAATAAGGGGTTTCTGATTTTTTTGTTCTTTTTCGCCCTCAGCGGAGCCTTTTGGCTGATGATGACGCTCAACGAGACCACTGAGCGTGAGTTTGACATCCCCCTTGAAATGGTGGGCGTGCCACGCAACGTGGTGGTGACGGGCGACTTGCCCGACAAGGTACACGTCACCGTACGCGACAAGGGATTCACTTTGGCCACCTATGCTTACGGGGGCAAGCTGACCCCAATCGCCGTGCGCTTCAGCGACTATGCCGATGAGGATGCGGGGCGAGGGGTAGTGCCGTTGGCCGACGTGCAGAAGCGGGTCTTGGCCCAACTCTACGGTTCGAGCAAGTTGCTCTCCGTGAAGCCCGGCAGCTACGACTTCTACTTCACCTACGGAGCTTCCAAGAAGGTGCCCGTGGTGTTCAAAGGAAGGATTACCACCTCGAAGAACTACTATCTGGCCCATACGGAGTTTCTGCCTGCTACGGTGACGGTATACGCCAATAAACAGCAGCTCAAGGACTTGACCTCGGTGGAGATAGAACCCTTTAACATGAGTAACCTGCAGGACACCATCCATTGCAATGTGAATGTGAAGAAAATCCGAGGCGTGAAGATTGTGCCGTCGATAGTACGACTGGCCGTGTATCCCGACGTGCTGACGGAGGAGACGGTGGAGGTGCCTATCACCGCCATCAACATGCCGCCCAACAAGGTGCTGCGCACTTTCCCCTCGCGTGTCACGGTGAGGATTTCCGTCGGAGCCAGCCTTTTCCGCACCATCAAGCCCGAGCAGTTTAGCGTGGTGCTTGACTACGATGAGCTTGCCGCCAACCCCTCGGATAAGGGGCGGTTGCAGTTGCGCGGTGTGCCAAGGGCGGTGAGCAAGGCCAGTCTCGACGTGGACATGGTCGACTATCTGGTGGAGGAGCAGTGATTTAATTTATAATGTATAGTTTATAATTAATAATGAGAGTGGCTATTACGGGGGGCATAGGTTGCGGAAAGAGCTACGTGTGCCGTATCTTGGAGGCCCATGGTGTCGCGGTTTATGACTGTGATGCCGGGGCTAAGAGGCTTATGCGGTCTGACACAGGACTGCAGACGAAGCTCCGAGCTTTGGTGGGTGACGAGGTGTATGGGACTGATGGACGGCTTCAGAAACCCGTGCTTGCCAGTTTTCTGCTGGAGAGCGAGCGCAACAAGCAGGCCGTGAACGACGTGGTGCATCCCGCCGTGGCCCTTGACTTCGAGCGGAGCGGATACGATTGGTTGGAGAGTGCCATCCTTTTCGAGAGTGGTTTCGACCAGCGCACGCACTTCGACCATGTGGTCTGCGTTACGGCTCCGGCCGATGTGAGACTCCGCCGCGTGATGGAACGTGACCATATCTCGCAGCAGAAGGCGCAGGCTTGGATTGACGCACAGATGCCGCAAGAGGAGATCTTAGACCGCTCCGATTTCGAAATCGTCAACGACGGGGAGAGAGACGTGGAGGCTCAGGTGGTGGAAATGCTGGAAATATGGAAATATTGAAATATGGAAAGGCTTGCGCCACAAAAGCTGATAACTTCTTTAACTTCAGAATATTAAAATATCAATCAAAACAAAAAACAAGAAAATAAGAGAAAAATGGAAACAATTCTTTCAATCGCAGGCAAGCCAGGCCTCTACAAACTGGTATCTAGAGGAAACAGAAACTTAATCGTGGAGGTTCTCGACGAAACCCACAAGCGTGTGCCTGCCTTCGCCACCGACCGCGTGACGAGCCTTGGCGACATCGCTATGTATACCGATGCAGACGAGGTGCCTCTCTGGCAGGTGCTTGATAGCGTGAGCAAGAAGGAGGAGGGCAAGCCTAGCCAGTTCAACTACAAGAAGGCTTCCGCCGACGATCTCCACGCCTATTTCGCAGAGGTGCTCCCCAACTACGACCGTGACCGTGTGCACGACAGCGACATCAAGAAGCTCCTTCAGTGGTACAATATCCTCGCCAAGTATGGCATTACCGACTTCAAAGCCACATTCGTTCCCACCGAGGGTGACAATGTAGACGACCGTGCTGAGCAGGTAGCAGAGTAGAAGCTTATACCGGCGTGCTGAGGCCGGAATTTATCATCAAATAAACCAAAGAAGGGGAACCATGAACGGTTCCCCTTCTTCGTTTTCTTAGCTCTCTGACTCTACTTGTGGCTGTGGGTCTGGAACGAAGCCCAAGATAGCCACCAAACAACTCATCAGCGGGCTGATGATGTTGAAGAAGCAGAAGGGCAGGTAGACCAGGGTGGGGATGCCGAGTACCGTGCTCTGTGTCATTCCGCAGGCAGTCCAGGGCACCAATACGCTCGTTACGGTGGCGCTGTCTTCGGTGCTGCGGCTCAGCAGCTCGGGGCGGTAACCACGCTCGGCATATTCGTCCTTGTAGATGCTGGCGTTCATGATGATGGAGAGGAACTGGTCGCCCATCACGAGGTTGAGCAACACGCCCGAGGTGACGGTAGAGCATACGAGCGACACGGTGCTGTGGATGCTCTTCAGCAGCATTCGGGTGATGGCGTGGAGCATGCCGCTGGCCACCATGCACGAGCCGAAGCACATGGCGCAGAGGATGAGCCAGATGGTGTCGAGCATGCCCGCCATGCCTCGCGTGGCAACCAAGTCGTTGATGCTGGCCATGCCGCAGTCCACCTGAGTGTGGGTGTAGCAGGTGGTCATGATGCCCTCGAAGAGACTCTTCGCCGTGACGGCACTCTCGCCTGCTATCTTGGCCAGCACGTTGGGCTGGAGCACGACAGCGCAGACGCAAGCCGAAAGGGCGGAGAGCAGTAGCGTGATGAGCGAGGGTACTTTGCGGTAGATGAGCCATGCCGTGAAAAGGGGCACGAGCATCGTCCATAGGGTGATGTTGAAACCGCGGTCAAGCCCTGTGAGATACTGCCCGATGTCTACAGGCTTGCTGTCGTAGCAGAGTCCGATGACCAGATAGATGATTAATGAGATAAGGATGCTGGGCACGGTAGTGTAGAGCATATAGCGGATATGGACGAAGATGTCGGCTCCGGCGATGCTGGAGGCCAGAACAGTAGTGTCGCTCATGGGCGAAATCTTGTCGCCGAAGTAGGCTCCCGAGATGATGGCTCCGGCCGTATAGGGCGAGGGAATGCCGAGGGCGTCGCCAATGCCCATCAGGGCGATGCCGATGGTGGCGATGGTAGTCCAGGAGGTGCCGGTCATCACGGAGATGATGCTGGAGATGATGCAGGCACAGGGTAGGAATAAGGCGGGTGACATTACCTGCACACCATAATATATAAGAGTGGGCACCACGCCGCTTATCATCCATGTGGCCGACATCATGCCGATGAGCAGCAGTATCAAGATGCTCACTCCGGCCTCGCCCACGGTCTGCTTGATCTTTTCTTCGAATACATCCCATTTCATTTTGTAAACGCTCATGCCCAGGGCCACACATACGGCGGTAGCGGTCATGAGGGCCACCTGCGAGGCTCCCGAGAGTGCGTCGTCGGGGAATAGCTTGATTACCAATACGATGAGGGCGATGAGCACAGCCAGTGGTATCACTGAAATCAGGGGGTGTGGGGATTTTGTCTCTGTTGAATGACTCATTGTTGTATAATTTTTTACTTTTTTACACTTTTACCTTTAGAAGTAGTATGTGCAGCCGAAGGTTGCGGCACGGTTGCCATACATCTGGCCGGCGATGTCGTGGTAGCGGCCTTCCAGCAGCCAATGCTTGCCCAGCGTCTTGTAGATGGCGGCCTCGGCGTAGAGATAGGCTTGTTCGTAGGAGGGCGTCTGTTCGCTGCGGTGGGTGCTCCAGAGCAGTGTAGAGGTGAGCCGCCAGTCGCAGGGCAACGACAGCTGGGGAGCCAGCTTGATGACGAAGAAGCGGGAGGAGTTCTCCTCCTTGCTGCCGTCTTCCTGTGTCTGCTGCGTCATCTCCTGGTAGCAGCTTGTGCCGGCGGTGAGCCTGAGCATGCCTATGTGCCAGAAGATGGTGTTGTTGAAGTTGAGCGTGTGCACGTGACCGGCGTTGGTGTCTTGCGAGATGTAGCGCAGCACGCTGCTCAGCATCAGTCTCTTCTTGCTGTATGTGTGCTTCAGTTCGGCCAGGTGTGTTGGTGTCTGGTTTGGGGCAGACATCACGACGTTGAAAAACTGGCGGCTGTACGTGGCCTGCAGTGTGCGGTGCTCGTTGAAATGGTAGTAGGCACTCAGCGTGTAGGCGTTGTAATGGGACGAGGCGTAGTAGGGGATGTTGCCGCGGCGGAAGCGGTCGCCCACCATGAAACCCCATTTGCCCAGCGTGAGGTCGGCCTGTGCATAGAAGTCGGTATAGTTGGAGCGGTCGGTGTGCGGGTCTAAACTGTATTCCTCTATTGCCAGTCCGCCTTCCACGCCTGCCGTGATCCAGAGGTCTTTGTAAAACAGAGGGAAGTTGAACTCCAGGATTCCAACGGGATAGGTGAAGCGGTCGTCGCGGTAGATGGAGGATTGGTACTCGTTGCCGGGCGATTCTTCGCCTCCATTCTCTACCTCGTGGTCGGTGGCTAGCGTGAGGAGCACACTGGCCCCGTTGTCGGCTAGCGTGCGGGTGTAGTCGGCCTCCACGCTGTAGAACTTGGTGTAGTCGGCAGGCGTGTTGGCTATGCGGTTGCGAGTGTAGGTCTGGGTGGCGGTGATGAGCAGGTTGTCGGTGGGGGAGATGTTCCACGATATGGCGGCTTTGGCTCCCTCATGGCTGCGGTGGTTGGTGTCGCCGCCGTTGTAGTCCGACCTCAGCATGTTGCCCTCCAGGTGACCCAGAATTTGCATGTTGTCGCCGTGGTATCTCAGGCTGGTGATAGACTCGGCTCCACCATATGTGTCGCCGAACACGCCCTGGCGGCCTGATATTTTTGCATTCTCGCCGCCGATGGTCTTGTCCTTGCGCAGATGGATGTCGATTACCTTCTTCTGTCCGCCTGTTCCCTTCATCACTTCGGTGTGGAGGCACACCTGTATCTTCTCAATCTCCCGGGCCTTGAGGTTGTGGAGCAGGGTATTGTAGTCAAGTCCGTACTCTACATTGTCGAAGCGTATCACATACCTGCCGTACATGTTGGCCAGCGCATCGCCGTTCAAAGGGGTGTTGCCGTTGAGGGTGATTACGTCGGGGCACATCAGGAGAATGTCCATGAGCGACTCGTCGCCCCTCAGGTCGAGCTCGGGTACGTGGACGATATATCTGTCGCCGATTTGTTCGATGGGCGAGGCTTGCGCCTGGCAAATGGTTCCGCCCATTGCCAAAGCTATCAGCAGCGTGCGGATTCTAGTTGAAAAACAGTTTAGTTCCATTTCTTTTATATCATCTACATTTTTAAAGGTTGCAAAGTTGGGGATTTGTTTTATTTGTCCATTTACCCCACGGCTCCCTCTGGCAGTTGCATGGTGAGGCAGTGGATGCTGCCGTGCTGCCGAATGATGGTGCGCGAGTCGAGGCCGATGATTTCTCGGTCGGGGAAGGCGGTTTGTATCTGTTTGCGCGCTTCTTCGTCCTTTTCGGGCTGACTGTAGGTGGGGTAGATGACGGCGTGGTTGAGGATGAGAAAATTGGCGTAAGTGGCGGGCAGACGGTCGCCCTTGCTCTGCCTGTCGGTGGAGAGGCGGTCGCCCTCGTCGTAGATCGGGTCGGGCATGGGCAGCTTGATCAGTCTGTAGGGGTAGCCTTCCCAGGTGAGGAGCCCCTTCAACTGGGCTTCCAAGGCCAGGAAGTCGTCGTATTGTTCGTCTGTGGGGTCGTCACACCCTATATATAATAAGGTGTCGTGGGGTGCCACTCTCACGATGGTGTCGATGTGGCCGTCGGTGTCGTCGCCCACTAGGTTGCCATGGTCCAGCCACACCACTCGCTTCAGGTGGAAGAAGTTCTTGAGCTGGTGGTCTATGTTCTGCTGGGTGAAGGGCTGGTTGCGGTGGGGGGCCAGCAGGCATTGTGAGGTGGTGAAGAGGGTTCCCTTGCCGTCGCTCTCGATGCTGCCGCCTTCGAGCACGAATCCCTGGTGGTTCTCCAGGTTGGCGTTGAAGGCCGCCTGATAGTATAGCTGCCTGGTGATGTCGTTGTCTTTCTCCCATCTGAACTTCTCCCCCCATCCGTTGAACTTGAAGTCGAGCAGCTTGATGGGTGTCATCCATGTGTTGCTGTTCTGTTTCAGCACGAGGGTGATGGGGCCATGGTCGCGCGCCCAGGTGTCGTTGGTCTCCATCTCGTAGATGTGTACGCGCTCCATCTGCTCCTTGCCCAGGCATCCGGCCAGCAGGATTCTTACGCCATCGGCATCGGGGGTGGCCACTACCAGCTGCTCGTAGCGGGTGATGATGTCGGCCAGTTGCCTGTAGGTGTCGGTGATGTCGGCCAGATAGGGCTTCCAGTCGGTCCCGGCATGGGGCCATGTAATCATGATGGCACTCTGCGGCTCCCATTCGGCGGGGAGGGCGAAGGCTGGGTGCAATGTTGAATGGTGCATAAGCTATACTTTTGGTGAATTTGGGTGCAAAATTACAAAAAAATATGAAAAGCTGTCTCTTTCTAGGTGAAAAACTTTCGCTTGTAGGGCAAATATATATTAAAAAAAATTAAACATCTTTCTTCTATAGAACGATTTCCTAGAAAAATGCTTAACTTTGCAACCTAAAAATCAAGAAGAAACTGGGCTCCAAGGAGCTTGGACAAAAGATATACATGAATAGGAGCGTGAAAATAAAACAGGTAATTGATGCCCTTGAACATTACGCGCCTCTGCCCTTGCAGGAAGGATACGACAATGCCGGCCTGCAGGTTGGATTGACAGAGGCGGTAGAAATGTCAGGGGCATTGTTGTGTCTTGATGTCACCGAGGCCGTGGTCGATGAGGCCGTCGGCAAAGGCTGCAACCTCATCGTGAGCCACCATCCGCTGATTTTCCGCAAGCTGGCGAGGATAGCGGATCAGGACTATGTGCAGCGCACGGTGCGCAAAGCCATCAAGAACGACATCACCATCGTGTCGATGCATACCAATATGGATGCCGCCTGGGGCGGTGTCAACTTCAAGATTGCCGAGAAACTGGGGCTGGAGAATATCCGTTTTCTCGCTGGTGAGAAGGAGATGGCTGGCGTGAAGGGCGGCGAGGGTGTGATGGGCGAGTTTTCGGGTAGCGGAATTTCTGCCGACTGCTTGGTGCAGATGCTTCGCGACAGGTTTGGCGTGGAGTGCGTGCAGTGCAACCAGATGTTGCGCCGGCCCATTCGGAAGGTGGCACTCTGCGGCGGTGCGGGATCATTCCTGCTGGGTCAGGCGGTAGCGGTGGGTGCCGATGCCTTTATCACGGGCGAGATGGGTTATCATGAGTTTTTCGGCCACGAGCAGGAGATTCAGATTTGCGTTGTCGGCCATTATCAGAGCGAGCGGTTTACGAGCGAAATCTTCCGCGACATCATCCTCAGCGAGTTGCCCCAGGCCAAGTGTTGCATCTCGGAAATCAATACCAATCCTATTATTTATAAGTGAAGAGGTAAGAGGGAAGAATCCTGTAGCCCAAAATATAGTCTTAGCTTCTTGAACTCCTTCAATTAAACATTAAAAAACAAACATTAAACATTAAAATAAAGTTATGGCAAAGAAAGATCCTACAGATTTGACAGTGGAAGAGAAGTTGAAGGCTCTCTATCAACTTCAGGTCACTTTGTCGTCTATCGACGACAAGCGTGCGCTCAGAGGCGAGTTGCCTCTTGAAGTACAGGACTTGGAAGACGAGATTGCCGGTCTTGCCACCCGTATCGAGAAGATTCAGAACGAGGTAGACCAGTTCAACAACGCCGTTACCACCAAGCAGGGTGAAATAGAGGAGGCTCAGGCTCTCCTGCACCGTTACCAAGCCCAGCTTGAGACTGTGAGCAACAACCGTGAGTATGACACATTGAGCAAGGAAATCGAGTTTCAAGAGCTGGAAATCGAGCTTTGCAACAAGAAGATCCGTGAGGGGCAGCAGAAGATGGAGGAATGTCTCTACGACCTCCACAAGGCAGAGGCCCAGAAAGCCGACCGCGAGAGGGGTTTGGTGGAGAAGCGTTCCGAGCTCGACGACATCATGGAAGAGACTCGTGAGGAGGAGGAGCACTTGCGCGAGAAGGCCTACGACTTGGAGAAGAAAATCGAGCCCCGTCTACTCAAGAGCTTCAAGCGCATTCGCAATGGTGCCCGCAACGGATTGGGCATCGTCTACGTGCAGCGTGATGCCTGCGGGGGTTGCTTCAACAAGATTCCGCCCCAGCGTCAGCTTGACATCAAGATGCACAAGAAAATCATCCCCTGTGAGTATTGCGGCCGCATCCTCATCGACCCAGAGTTGGCCGGTGTGAAGATCGAGGCTCCTAAGACGGAGGAGAAACCCAAGCGCAAGCGCACCATCCGCAGAAGAAAGTCTGAGGATGAGGAGGGAGAATAAATCTTTCTCGGATTTAGAAAATAGTTAAAAACAAGAAGTCTGAAGTTTGGAAAACTGCCATAGTCTGTTGGCAATCTCCAACCTTCAGACTTTTTGCTTTATATGAGAGCTGTCTTACAAAAGGGCAAGGGGGGTTATATTCCCCTTGCCTTGTAGATGCGGTCTTTCGCATCGTTGATTTCCTGGAATTTTTTCTCGGCGGCTCGACGCACGTCCTCTCCCAGAGCCGCCACCTTGTCGGGATGGTGTTTGAGTGCCATCTTTCGATAGGCCGCCTTCACCTCGTCGTTGGTGGCCGATGGGTTGACTCCCAGTATGCGGTAGGCATCGGCGAGCGAGCTGGCTGACGATGAGCTTGAGGAGGAAGATGACGAGGACCCGTTGCCCCATCCGTGGTTCATGCCCAACATCTGCTCCACGTCGGTGGCGTCCAGCCCCATGTGAACGGCTGTTTCTTTCAGAGCCAGCACCTCTTCGCGAGTCACCACATTGTCGGCCTGAGCAATCATCACCAGAAAGTTGAGCAGTTGTAGTCGCTGCTCATAGAGCATGTTGGCGCGTATCTGATGACAACTGTCCTGTATTACCGATCGGTACTGCTGCATTCCCATGCGCTTCTGCTGCTCGAAGAGCTTGAGGAGGATTTCCTCGCCTTGCTGCTTGGCCGCCTCGCCGAAGTTCTGACGCAGGAACTGGCGAACCAGCTCCATCTCCGAGTGCATGATCTTGCCGTCGACGTTGATGATGTAGGACGCAAGTACCAGCAGTGAGAACATGAAGCTGTTTCTGGCTCCTTCATCGCTTTGGCTCCCGCCGCTATAGGCTTGCTGTCCGTCTTGTCCCTGCTGCCCGCTGTAGGCTCCGTATGCGTTGTCATAATGGCGGTCTTCGCCGTTGTTCACGGCATCCAGTCCATGATCGAAGAGCGACCCCAGCGCAAAGCCTGCCAAGGCTCCGAGGGGGCCGGCTGTGATGAACCCCAGGAAGCCTCCTATCCATTTTCCTGCTGCCATAGGCCTTTCGCTTGTTTAGTTGTTGAAATAATAGAGGAATGAGGCGATGCCGGAGAGGGCTGGCTTGCGCTCGCCCTCTATCTCGATGTCAAACTTGATGCTGGTCTTGCAGATGCCGCGGAGGTTTTGGATGTCGTGGAGCGTGGCCACGAGGCGGATGCGCGAGCCTGTGATGACGGGCTGTCCGAACTTCATCTTGTCCATGCCGTAGTTGACGAGCATCTTCAGGTTGTTTACCTCCAGTATCTGCTGCCAGAGGTAGGGGAGCACGGAGAGGGTGAGGTAACCGTGGGCGATGGTGCTGTGGTAGGGGCTCTCCACCTTGGCGCGCTCTACGTCCACGTGTATCCACTGCGGGTCGAGCGTGGCATCGGCGAACTTGTTGATGCGTTCCTGGTCAATCTGCAACCACTCTGATTCTCCCAATTTCTCACCGAGGTGAGATGCAAATTCCTCGTAGGAATTGATTACTAATTTTGCCATTCTTATTCTAATGTTTGAGTTATGTTTATTGTTTACTTTGAATGTTGGATGACGGCGTTTGCTATCTCATCTGTCATTAATATCAGTCTCTTCTGAATATGTCGCGGGTGTACACTTTTTTCTCCACATCATCGAGACATTTGTCGTAGCGGTTGGCTATGATGGCTTGGCTCTGCTGCTTGAAGGCTTTCAGGTCGTTCACCACGAGACTTCCGAAGAAGGTGCTGCCGTCCTTGAGCGTGGGTTCATAGATGATCACCTGAGCACCCTTGGCCTTGATACGTTTCATCACGCCCTGGATGCTGCTCTGGCGGAAGTTGTCGCTGTTGCTCTTCATCGTGAGGCGGTACACGCCGATGGTGCAGGGCTTCTCCTCCTCGGCGCGGTAGTTGTTCTGATTGGCGTAGTCGTAGTAGCCGGCCTTGTTGAGCACGCGGTCGGCGATGAAGTCCTTGCGCGTGCGGTTGCTCTCCACGATGGCTTGGATGAGGTTCTCGGGCACATTGCTGTAGTTGGCCAGCAGCTGCTTGGTGTCCTTGGGCAGGCAGTAGCCGCCATAGCCGAACGAGGGGTTGTTGTAAAACGTGCCGATGCGTGGGTCGAGACCCACTCCGTTGATGATGGCCTTGGTGTCCAGTCCCTTCATTTCGGCATAGGTGTCCAACTCGTTGAAGTAGCTTACGCGTAGGGCCAGATAGGTGTTGGCGAAGAGTTTCACGGCTTCCGCCTCCGTTAGCCCCATGAAAAGCGTGTCGATGTTCTCCTTGATGGCACCTTCCTGCAGCAGGTGGGCGAAGGTATGGGCGGCCTTGTCGAGCCGCTCGTCGCCCTCGGGTCTTCCCACGATGATGCGGCTGGGGTAGAGGTTGTCGTAGAGGGCCTTGCTCTCACGCAGGAATTCTGGGGCGAAGATGATGTTCTGGTTGCCCGTCTTCCGCCGTATGCTCTCTGTGTAGCCCACGGGGATGGTGCTCTTGATCACCATGATGGCCTCGGGGTTCACTTTCACCACTAGGTCTATCACCTCTTCCACGTGGGTCGTGTCGAAATAGTTCTTCACGGGGTCGTAGTTGGTGGGCGTGGCGATCACCACGAAGTCTGCGTCGCGGTAGGCTGTCGCTCCGTCCGTGGTGGCTTTGAGATTGAGCTGTTTCTCCGCCAGATATTTCTCTATATAATCGTCCTGGATGGGCGATCGGCGTGAGTTGATGAGCTCCACCTTCTCGGGTATTACGTCCACGGCCACCACCTCGTGGTGCTGGCTCAGCAGGGTGGCGATGCTCAGGCCCACATAGCCAGTTCCGGCCACCGCAATCTTTATGTTCTTATTTTCCATTTCTCTGCTGTTTCTTTCAATTCTTTAATGTGCAAAGATAGTGGATTTTTGGGAGACCGCAAAATATATCTCTACGTTTTTTCGAAAAATATATATTTGTGAACTTATATTGTCAATAAATTTTCATAGTTGGGTATTTCCTTCAGAAATGAATATTTCCCAGCCTCGTAGTCCATTTTGCAGATGTAATGCTCCATCCCGTTGCTCACCATCAGAAAGTCTACGTGGAGCAGGAGGTTGTAGGCCGATATTTGGTCGAATACTTTCTGTGTGATGGGGATGTGTGGGGCCTTGTACTCGATGATCATGCGGGGCACCAGCTCCCTGGAGTAGAGTACGCTGTCGGCGCGCAGCGTCTTTTCGCCGCACTTGAGTTGTATCTCGTTGGCGAGCAGGGCGGCGGGATAGCCCTTGTGGTCGATGAGGAAATGCACGAAGTGCTGGCGAACCCATTCCTCGGGAGTGAGTGCTACGAAGCGACGGCGCAGCACGTCGAGTATCTTCGGATGCTGTCGGGTGCCGGACAGTTTCATATCGAATGGGGGCAGATTCAAACTTGTCATGTGATGCTGTATGTATTGGTGGTGAAAAATGCGTTTCTTCCTTTTTCTCGAAAACTACACCTTATTTATATAAATAGTTCGATTTATTTTTGTACCTTTGCAAATGGATTGCGCACCGTTCTGTGGGACAGGCGGAATCCGAGTGCAAAGGTACAAAAAATAATCTGTGGCACAGAGAAAAGCTGCAAAAAATATCCTTGGCACAGGGAAAATGACATCAAAAAGAAAAAAATATGGCAGAAAAAAAAAGTGGAATGAGTTTCGAGGCAATCATGAAAGACTTGATGGCCCGCAAGTTCGCCCCCGTCTATGTGCTGATGGGCGACGAGCCTTTTTATATAGACAAGATTTGTGACTATCTGCTGGAGAATGTGCTCAAGCCCGAGGAGCGTGACTTCAACCAGACTGTGCTTTTCGGAGCCGACACCACGGCGGCGCAGATAGCCGACCAATGTCGGGGCTATCCGATGATGGCCGAGCACAGACTTGTGGTGGTGAAGGAGGCGCAGAACCTGAAGAGCCTCGAGGCCTTCGAAAGGTATTTGGAGAATCCTGTGAAGTCGACCGTGCTGGTCTATTGCTACAAGGGCGGCACCGTTGATCGCCGCAAGAAATTTGTGCCCCGCGCCGAGAAGGTGGGGGTGGTCTTCGAGAGCAAGAAACTGTACGACCGCCAGCTCCCTGGATTCATCGAGACCTATCTGAAGGCTCGTCGAACCACCATTGAGCCTAAGGCCACCTTGATGATAGCCGACCATGTGGGTGCCGATCTCCACCGCCTCACTTCCGAGCTCGACAAAGTGCTCATCTCCCTGCCTGAGTCCGACCGCAGGGTGACTCCCGAGGTGGTGGAGCGCGAGATAGGAGTGAGCAAGGATTTCAATGCCTTTGAGCTGCGCAGTGCCCTCATCAATCGCGACGTTTTCAAGGCCAATCAGATAATAAAATATTTTGACAATAATCCGAAGAGTGGTTCGCTCTATGCGCTTCTCCCGTTGCTCTTCTCTTATTTCCAAAATCTGATGATAGCCTATTACGCCCCCAATAAGCAGAACGAAAATGAGCTTGCAAAATTCTTGGATTTGCGAAGTGTATGGGGGGTGCGCGACTATACGCTAGGTATGAGAAACTATTCTGGAGTGAAGGTGATGGAGATTATTGACAAGATGAAGGAGGTGGATGCCAAGTCCAAGGGACTTGACAATCCCTTTACTTCGGCAGGGGACTTGATGAAGGAACTTGTCTTCTTCATTCTCCACTAGCATTTTCTCTCTTCCTTCGTTTGTTTTTTCTCTTCCTCAGTTTTCTGATGGGGTAGGGGAGGAAGAGTTTTGTGATGAGTGTGGACTCCAAACTGGGTCTGTTTCGCAGGAAACGAGGCGCAGTTTGGAGCTTTTTTTGTACTTGCCCCTAATGTCTTCCGTTTCGTTTTAGTGCTGTTTGCAGGTGTATTTGGCATTATTTTGAGCTAGATGCCTATTTTTGTCAAAAGGGCGAAATTGATGTTAAGTATGTTGTCTGTCAGATGGTTATCGCAAATAACCCCTTTTATTACGGGCGTATTTGCTTTCAACTCTTACGGCGGGGCGAAATACGGCGAAAATGGAAGAATATGACACCTTCAAGTGGACGATTTTTAGTGTTTGCATTTGTTAAGATTTATAATTATAAAGTTTATGAACCTAAATTTATAAATTACAACAAGAAATTATGATTTATAAATGTAAATACCATAAAACTAAATGCTTTATTTTTGATTTACAATTCATAATAGTAAATATAAATTTCCTATTTCAAGAAAATAAATGGATAATTATGCAGTGTATTTTCCTTGCTTGTAACTATTAGAAACCCAGTAGGGTTACGTGGAAATAGCGTTGTAGAATACTATCAGAATGTAGAGATATGAGTAGTGGTTTTGCATAAATGGGTGAAATGTGGTTTATGCCGTAAATATAATGTTATAGAAGTCAGTGGATTAATTTGTAAATATGAAGAAAAGGTTTGTAATGAATTTGGAATATTGAATTTCGATTTATAAATCTAAATCTTAAAACTGATTTTTAAAGCTTGCGAATTTAAATTTATAAAAAGAAACGTAAAGTTTAAAAATCTAAATATTTTTGAGAATATTTGGCAGTTCTGAATTTTTGCTTTACCTTTGTAAACGAATTCGCTCAGGGAGACAAAAACGTCCCTGTTCGTAAATGTGACATTCAAAAAAGTCAGTGAACGCAAAAACGTAGAAGAGCATGAAAGATAGACTAAAACAGCTGATGGACGACCAGCATCTCACCCAGCAAAGCTTCGCTCAGAAGCTGAAGATTTCCGCCGCCACGCTGTGCAATATATTCAATGGAAAGACCAATCCGTCGCTTAGCATCGTTGACGGAATCCATAAGAGTTTTCCTCAGGTCAACGTGTATTGGGTGCTTTACGGCTCTCCTCCCATGTATCTTGATCAAGCTCAGGGACAGGTTTCTGGCGATGGTTTGGCCACGGGGGTGCAGACTGTTGCTGGAGCTTCGGACGGGAGCACTTTCGGAGCAGGAGGCTCCGTTGCAGATGCTGCCACAGGAGCAGGAGCTGCTCAGGGAAGGCTCGTCGAGGGAACAATGGATTTTGGAGCATCCGGATCTCTTGCCTCCCCTTCCCTTTTCGACCCAGTGCAGATGCGTGGTGTAAATAATACACCTAAAAATATGGCTCATGCGGAGGTAAAATTTATAGACAAACCACAGCGCAAGATTACAGAGATTCGCATCTTTTATGACGACCAGACTTGGGAGACGTTCGTGCCGAAGAAATAGCCTTGTCATCAAAAAATAGTGGAAACCTTTCGCCAAGTCATTTTTTTAGTGTACCTTTGCACGGGTAAAGAATTCGTATATATAATATAAAATGTGTAACGTCTAAAATCTTAAATAGTGAACAAGATGAAAAAATATGTTCTCGACCTGAAGGTGGTTTCTGTGGAGGCGCTCAGCGACAAACACGTGTTGCTCAAGCTTACCGACAATAAGCCTCTGCCAATGATTCTGCCAGGCCAATTTGTAGAGGTGAGGGTGGATCATTCCCCTTCCACTATGCTCCGTCGACCTATCTCGGTGAATTTCGTTGACCGCGATGCTAACCAGCTTTGGCTGCTCGTGGCTATGGTGGGCGACGGCACCCGCCAACTGGGCCAGTTGAAAGTGGGCGACGTGCTCAACTGCGTGTTGCCCTTGGGCAATGGTTTTACCATGCCTACCCGCAGGGGGCAGAGGTATCTGCTCGTGGGCGGAGGCGTAGGAGTGGCTCCGCTGCTTTATTTCGGAAAGGCGATTAAGGATTTCGGGGCTGACGTGACCTTCCTCCTGGGTGCCCGCAAGGCAAGCGATCTGTTGGAGATGGACGAGTTTGCCAAGTTGGGCAAGGTGTGCATCACCACCGAAGACGGCTCGGCCGGCGAGGAAGGCTTCGTCACTAACCACTCTGTCCTGGAACAAGAGGAGTTTGACATAATCTCCACCTGCGGTCCCAAGCCGATGATGGTGAGCGTGGCTCGCTTCGCCAAGAAGGCGGGCGTGGAGTGCGAGGTGTCGCTGGAGAACAAGATGGCCTGCGGTGTGGGAGCTTGTCTCTGCTGCGTGGAGAAAACCACCGAGGGCCACGTATGCGTCTGCAAGGATGGTCCCGTCATCAATATCAAGAAACTTGCGTGGGAAATCTGATGTAAACATTTTTTGTAAAAACTATAAGAAGAAACTATGGCTGATTTAAGTGTAAATATAAAGGATCTCAAGCTGAAGAATCCCGTGATGACTGCGTCGGGAACCTTCGGCTACGGACTGGAGTTTGCCGACTTCGTGCCTCTGGAGGAGATTGGAGGCATCATCGTGAAAGGCACCACCCTGGAGCCTCGGCAGGGCAACGATTATCCACGTATGGCGGAGACTCCGCAGGGCATGCTCAACTGCGTGGGACTTCAGAACAAGGGCGTGGACTACTTCTGCGAGCACATCTACCCGCAAATCAAGGAAATCGACACCAACATGATAGTGAACGTGAGCGGCCATTCGCCCGAGAGCTATGCCGAGTGTGCGGCCCGCATCGATGCCCTCGATGCGATTCCCGCCATCGAGCTAAACATCTCTTGCCCCAACGTGAAGGACGGCGGCATGGCCTTCGGTGTGACCTGCGAGGGGGCGGCCAGCGTGGTGAGGGCCGTGAGAAAAGCCTATCACAAGACGCTCATCGTGAAGCTTTCGCCCAATGTGACCAGCATCGCCGACATCGCCCGTGCCGTGGAGGCTGAGGGAGCCGATGCCGTGTCGCTCATCAACACGCTGATGGGCATGGCTGTGGACATCGAGAGGCGACAGCCCCTGCTCAGCATCCGCACTGGCGGACTGAGCGGCCCCTGTGTGAAGCCCGTGGCCTTGAGGATGGTGTGGGACGTGGCCCACGCCGTGAAGATTCCGGTGGTCGGTCTGGGTGGCATCCAAAGTGCCAAGGACGCCATCGAATTTCTGATGTGCGGAGCTACTGCCATCGAGATTGGCACGGCCAATTTCCTCGACCCCGCCGTAACCAAGAAGGTGAAGGATGGTATCAACGACTGGCTCGACCAGCACGGGGTGAAGAGCGTCACCGAAATCATTGGAGCGATACGGTAGAGAGCTTGGCTATCCTTCTTAAAATCTGCCCTTCGAAAGAAAATATACGCAAAAAGCAGAAAAATCTATCAAATTGTTTGGTGGTATCAAAAGAATTTGTTACTTTTGCAGCCGAATTAATAATAATTTAAAAATGTAAGAAAATGAAGAAGTTTAACGCATACTTTTTTAGCTATTACTTTTACTTTGCAAGCAATTGTAAAGCGGGAAGTTGCGTGTAAATTTCAACTTAGGATATTAGATTATTGAAATCATCGAAACGGTCCCGCTCTATTACAGAGTTGGACCGTTTTTCGTAGAGGAGGCTTCCGCAGGTGCCGATTCTTTCCTAAGCCAAGAGTGAAGACAAAAAGATAAGACAAAATGAAGAGAATAGCAATACAGGGAGAGTTGGGGTCGTTCCACGACATCACTGCCCACGAATATTTCAAGGACGAGCAGATAGAGCTCATCTGTTGCGCCACCTTCGAGGAGGTGTTCGAGAACATCAAGCGCGACCCCACCGTCATCGGCATCTGCGCCATCGAGAACACCATCGCCGGCAGCCTGCTCCACAACTATGAGCTACTGCGCCAGAGCGGCACCACTGTGGTAGGCGAGCACAAACTCCACATCGAGCATAGCGTCTGCTGCCTGCCCGGCGACGACTGGAGCACCCTGCAAGAGGTTCATTCCCATCCAGTGGCCCTGATGCAGTGTGGTAAGTTCCTGGCCAACCATCCCGAGCTCAAGGCCGTGGAGGCGGAGGACACCGCCGGCTCGGCCGCCTACATCGCCCAGCACCAGTTGCACGGCTGGGCCGCCATCTGCTCCTGCTATGCCGCCCGGATGTATGGCATGAAGGTGCTGCAGGAAGGCATCCACGACAACCCCCACAACTTCACCCGTTTCCTCGTGGTGTGCAACCCCCAGAAGGCTTCGCTCCTGCGCCCGATAGAGAAGGCCAACAAGGCGAGCATCGTCTTCAGTCTCTCCCATGACAAGGGGTCGCTCTCCAAGGTGCTCACCATCCTGAGCTTTTACGACATCAACCTCACCAAGATTCAGTCGCTACCCAACATTGGCCACGAGTGGGAATATCTCTTCTACGTCGACCTCACCTTCGACAACCTCACCCGCTACCGCCAGAGCATCGATGCCATCACCCCACTGGTGGGCAAGATAAGGGTGCTCGGGGAATATGAGGAGAAAGAATAAAGGAGTTTTCAATGTTAAATGTTAAGTGTTGAATGTTAACTTGGCATTTGACAGGGAAAATATCCAAAGGCCTAACTTAACACTTAACATTCAAAATTTAACACTAAAAGAAAATGATACAACCAGCCAATAGAGTAACAGAAATACAGGAATACTACTTCAGCCGCAAGCTGAAGGAAGTGGCCAAGCTTAATGCCGAGGGCCAAGACATCATCAGCCTTGCCATCGGAAGCCCAGACATGCCCCCCTCGCAGCAGACTATCGACAAGCTCTGCGAGGTGGCCAACACCCCCAATGCTCACGGCTACCAGCCAACGGTGGGCATACCCGAGCTGCGCAAGGCCATGGCTGGGTTCTACAAGCGGTGGTATGGCGTAGACCTCGACTGGGCCACGGAAATCCAGCCCCTCATCGGTAGCAAGGAAGGCATCCTCCACGTGACGCTCGCCTTCTGCAACCCAGGTGATGAGGTGCTTATCCCCAACCCCGGCTATCCCACCTACACCGCCATCAACAAGATTTTGGGCACCAAGATTACCTACTACGACTTGCTTGAGGACAATGGATGGCAGCCCGACTTCGAGGCTTTGGAAAAAATGGACCTCAGTCATGTGAAGCTAATGTGGACCAACTATCCCAACATGCCCACGGGCGGTGTGGCTCGGATGGAGACCTACGAGCGACTGGTGGCTTTCGCCAAGAAGCACGACATCGTTGTGGTGAACGACAATCCCTATTCGCTCATTCTCAACGAGCATCCGATGAGCATCATGCAGGTGCCTGGGGCGAAAGACTGCTGCATCGAGTTCAACTCGCTCAGCAAGAGCCACAATATGCCGGGTTGGCGCGTAGCGATGATTTCGAGCAACAATACCTTTATCTCATGGATTCTGAAGGTGAAGAGCAATATTGACAACGGTTCCTTCCGTGGCATCCAGCTTGCCGCCGCCGAGGCCATGTTGGGCAATACCGACGAGTGGCACCGCGAGAATAACATCCTCAACTACCGCCGCCGCCGCGACATCGCCGAGGAAATCATGAAGGTGCTGGATTGTACCTTCGACCCCCATCAGGTGGGCATGTTCCTTTGGGGTAAGATTCCTGAGAAATATGAGGATGTGGAAGATTTGACGGAGAAAATCCTCCACGAGGCCCGTGTCTTCATCACTCCCGGCTTCATCTTCGGCAGCAACGGCAAGCGATACATTCGCATAAGCCTCTGCGCCAAGGACGAGAAAATGAAGGAGGCATTGGAGAGAATCAGGCAGATTTTTGAAAAGTAAAAAAGTAAAAAGAAAACAGAAATATATACGACTATGGAATTAGAATTAGAACCATTGAATTTCCCCAGTGACCAGGAACGTCCCTGCGTCATTGCCGGCCCATGCTCCGCCGAGACAGAGGAGCAAGTGATGAGAACAGCCAAGGAACTGGCCGCCAAGGGTTGTCATATGTTCCGTGCCGGAGTGTGGAAGCCACGCACCAAACCAGGAGGCTTCGAGGGCAACGGCGAGGCAGCCCTACCTTGGATGAAGCAGGTGAAGGAGGAGACTGGCATGCTCACCGCCACCGAAGTGGCCACTCCCGAGCATGTGGAGCTGGCTCTGAAGTATGGCATCGATATCCTTTGGGTAGGTGCGCGTACCTCTGCCAACCCTTTCGCCATGCAGGCCTTGGCCGACAGTTTGCAGGGCGTGGACGTACCAGTTTTGGTTAAGAATCCCGTAAACCCCGACCTTGAGTTGTGGATTGGTGCTTTGCAGCGCATCAACCAGGCTGGCATCAAGCGCCTCGGTGCCATCCATCGTGGTTTCTCCAGCTTCGACAAGAAGATTTACCGCAATCTCCCCATGTGGCAGATTCCTATCGAGCTTCACCGTCGCATACCCCAGTTGCCCATCATCTGCGACCCTAGCCACATCGGCGGCCGCCGCGACTTGATAGCCCCTCTCTGCCAGCAGGCCATGGACCTGGGTTTCGACGGACTCATCGTGGAGAGCCACTGCCAGCCCGACGAGGCTTGGAGCGATGCCAAGCAGCAGGTGACGCCTGAAGTGCTCGACTATATTCTGAGCCTCCTCGTGGTGCGCGACGAGCACTATTCCACCGAGGGATTGCATGCCCTTCGTGGCCAAATCGACGAACTTGACAACCAACTCATGGATCTCTTGGCCAAGCGTATGCGCGTATGCCGCGAAATTGGTACCTACAAGAAGGAGCACAACATGACTATTCTCCAGACCAACCGCTACAACGAGATTCTCGATAAGCGCGGTGCTCAGGCATCGCTCTGCGGCATGAGTCCCGAGTTCGCCGCCCAGATTTTTGAGCACATCCACGAGGAGAGTGTGCGCCAACAGCTGGAGATATTGAACCAGAAGTAGTGAAATCATGAGAATACTGATTATGGGAGCAGGTAAGATGGGAAGTTTCTTCATCGACCTGCTCAGTTTCGACCACGAAGTGGCGGTGTACGAGAAGGATCCAAAGCGACTGCGCTTCACTTACCACTGCTACCGCTTCACCAAGATGGAGGAAGTCGAGATGTTCCGCCCCGAGCTGGTGATCAATGCCGTGACGGTGAAGTATACCATCCCCGCCTTTGAGGAGGTGCTGCCCCACTTGAGCAGTGACTGCATCATCAGCGACATCGCCAGCGTGAAAACCGGACTGCAGGAGTTCTACGAGAAGAGCGGGTTCCGCTACGTGAGTACCCACCCGATGTTCGGACCCACCTTCGCCAACCTCAATCAGCTTTCCGAGGAGAACGCCGTCATTATCAAGGAGGGCGACTACATGGGCAAGATTTTCTTCAAGGATCTTTACCACAGACTCGGCCTGAGTCTGCACGAATACACCTTCGACGAGCACGACCAGACGGTGGCATACTCGCTGAGCATCCCCTTCGTGAGCACCTTCGCCTTTGCCGCCGTGATGAAGCATCAGGACGCACCGGGCACCACCTTTAAGCGCCATATGCAGATTACCAAGGGCGTGCTCAATGAGGATGACTATCTTCTCCAGGAGATACTCTTCAACCCCTACACCTCTGGCCAGGTGGCCCAGATACGCAAGGAGTTGGCCGAACTGATTGACATCATCGACCACAAGGATGCCCATCGCATGAAGCTTTTCCTCACCAAGATACGCAACAACGTGAGGGGCGACATCGAAATTAATAAATAATTTTCAAAATCCCCTGCCGATGCATACCGGTAGGGGATTTGTTTCCTACCTCTTTTATTTTGGTCTTTTACTGAGTAAAAAGTTCAGCAATGTCCGATAAATAGGGCATTTTAGTGACGATAAAAAATAACTTGGTACAAGTTGTTGATGAGACATATTCAAGTTTCTGATTTGGCAACTCCCACTTGCCTGAGTGGTACAGCGAGGGCGCTGTACCTCCTACAGTTACCCATACTTGCCAGACAAGGCAATCATAGGAGGTACGGCGTCCTCGCCGTATAACAAATGATAAGGGGGGCTCGTACCAGACATAGTGCGAATACGAAGGAAAGGTAAGGTTGGGGTAAAGTTGAGGTAAAGTTGAGGTAAACTTGAGGTAAACTTGATACGGAGAAAA
>CAVGLH010000015.1:0-31919 GCA_963630065.1 Bacteroides fragilis
ACAGCGAGGGCGCTGTACCTCCTACAGTTACCCATACTTGCCAGAAAAGGCAATTATAGGAGGTACGGCGCCCCCGCCGTACCACTCAGGCAAGGAATTCTCCCCGCCGTACCACTCAAGCAAGAAATTCTCCCCGCCGTACCACTCAAGCAAGAAATTCTCCCTGCCGTACCACTTAGGCAAGGAATTGTAGCTGCGCCCATGAGATTTCTTACTGTTCTAAACCGTGATTTCTCCCGATCCAAAACAGCGGTGATGGTTCTCGTCGTAGACCACGCAAAACTGGCCGGGAGCCACGCCATGGATGGGTTCCTCGGAATGCATCATCCATCTGCCGTCTTCCAGTCTTTCGATGGTGGCGGGATGATACTCGGGGGTGTGACGTATCTTGAAAGTCACCTTCCGCATCTCCACCTCACGGGTCAGGAAATGGAAATCGTGGAGCGGGAAATCCTGCTTGTAGGCAGTCTTGGGGTCGTAACCGTGGCTCACGTAGAGGATGTTTTCCCCTACATCCTTCTTGATGACAAACCAGGGGCCTCCGCCAAAGCCTAAGCCCTTGCGCTGTCCGATGGTGTGAAACCACAATCCCTTGTGTTCACCAATGCGTTTGCCCGTCTCCATCTCTATCACGTCGCCAGGATTCTCGCCCAGATAGCGGCGGATATAGTCGTTATAGTTGATTTGCCCCAAGAAACAAATGCCCTGACTATCCTTGCGCCTGGCATTCACCAAATGCTCAGCCTCAGCAATCTCCCTCACCTCGTTCTTCACATGATGGCCGATAGGGAAAATCGCTTTTCTCAACTGCCAGCTCTCGATCTGGGCAAGGAAGTCGGTCTGGTCTTTCACGGGGTCGGGACTCGTGACGAGCCATTTGTCGCCATTCTCGTCGGTCTCGGTCTGTGCATAATGGCCAGTGGCTATGAGGTCGTACAGACGGCCCATCTTCTCGTCGAAAGCTCCAAACTTGATGAGCTTGTTGCACATCACGTCGGGGTTGGGGGTGAAACCAGCCTTCACCTTGTCCATCGTATAGCGGGTCACCTCGTTCCAGTATTCCTTGTGACAATCCACCACTTGCAGCTTGCAGCCATACTTGTGCGCCACAGCCGTGGCCATCTCCAAGTCCTCCTCCGAGGAGCAGTCCCATTCCTCCTTTTCTTCGGGGCCAATCTTGATGTAGAAACAATCGGGGTGCAATCCCAACCGGGCGAACTCCCACACCACCACCGAGCTGTCCACCCCGCCCGATAGCAGCACGGCGATGCGCTTGTCCTTTATATCCTCAATGTTCATCATTTCCTAATACATTAAATTACATTATGCGTGCAAAATTACGAAAAAAAACAGAAAGTGGAGAATAAAAAGGCGAAAAATCCGCATTTGGGCGGCAAACGGCTATAGAAAATACCTATAGCCGTTTTCGCGGCTTTTAAACGCCAAACGATAGCAGCCTTCGATTTTATCTATATCTTTGCAACCGCAAAATCGACACATTATTAAAATAACATCTATAACAACAGCAGATAACGTATGGATATCTTAAAAAACCTGTTTTATGGTTTCCCCGACTTATGGGGAGGCGGCGTCGCCCACTCGGTGATGATACTGGCATTGGTCATCACGCTGGGCCTGAGTTTGGGAAAGCTGCGAGTGAAGGGTGTATCCCTTGGCTTGGCATGGATCCTGTTTATCGGCCTCATCTTCGGCCACTACTCACTCAATCTCGACGAGCACCTGCTCCACTTCCTCAAGGAGTTTGGACTGATACTCTTCGTCTACTCCATCGGCCTTGAGGTGGGCCCGGGCTTCTTCTCCTCGTTCAAGAACGGCGGCAAGAGCCTCAACCTGCTCAGCATCATCGTCATCGCCCTGAGCATCGTCACCACCCTGGCCATCTACTCCTTCTCGGGCACCCCCATCACCTCCATGGCCGGCATCCTCTCCGGAGCCGTGACCAACACCCCCGGGCTCGGAGCCGCACAGCAGGCCTTCAGCGACCTGCGCCACATCGACGCCCCCAGCATCGCCGCCGGCTATGCCCTCGCCTATCCCATGGGTGTGCTGGGAGTCATCCTCTCCTTTGCCATACTAAAGTATGCTCTGCCCATCGACAGAAAGAAGGAAGAGGCTGAGGCCAAGCAAGGAAAAGGACATTTGGAGGCGATGACACTGAACACTTTCGCCGTGAGGGTGACCAATCCCATGGTGTCGGGCGACAGCATCAAGCAAATACGCGAGATTTTGAAGCGCAGCTTCATGGTGTCACAAATACTCCGCAAGGGCAGCGACAAACACGACGAGATGGTGGACGGACATACCACCGTCAACGAAGGTGACATCCTGCAAGTGGTGGCCCACCCATCGGTGGAGGAGCCACTCACAGCCCTGCTCGGCGAGAAAGCACAGGTGAACGACGAGGCGTTCGGCGACGAACTCATCACCCGACGCATCCTCGTAACCAAGCCAGATGTCAACGGCTGTTCCATCAGCCAGTTGCAGATTCGTTCCAACCTGGGCACCAACATCACGCGAGTATACCGCAACGGTGTAGACCTGATTGCCACACCCGACCTGAAGCTGCAATTGGGCGACCGCGTGACGGTAGTGGGCAAGGAACTCTCCATCGCCCATACCGAAAAAGTGCTGGGCAACCAGATGAAGCACCTCAACTACCCCAACCTGATACCAATTTTCCTTGGCATCATGCTGGGCTGCATCGTGGCCAACATCCCATTCTTCATCCCCGGCATCAACGAGAACCTGCGTCTCGGACTCACCGGCGGACCATTGGTGGTGGCCATCCTGATAGGCTACTTCGGCCCGAAACACAACCTAGTGACTTACAACACCATTTCGGCCAACCTGATGCTCCGAGAGGTCGGCCTCTGCATATTCCTGGCCTGCGTGGGACTGGGCACTGGCGAACAATTCATCCAGACTATTACCTCGGAGAGCGGGATGACATGGGTATTGTACGGCATTGCCATCACCATGATTCCTATCCTGCTGGGCGGCATCATCGGCAAGTATGTGTTCCACATTAATTTCTATACGCTGCTCGGCGTACTGGCCGGAGCCAACACCAACCCCTCAGCCCTCGCCTATGTTTGCGAGCAGACCAGCGCCGAGGCACCTACCGTGGGCTACGCCAACGTGTATCCCTTCGCCATGTTCCTCAGAATCGTAACCATTCAGATTATCATTTTTGTATTCGGATAAAAACTATTTATGGAAGAAAGAAACAGTATTGAGACAATGACGGCTATTGCCGAAGAAGAAAAAGGAAAGAAAGCATGCGACTGCAGCAAGACAGACTGCAACTGTAAGGAAATCACCGAGTCGGAACTGCGAAGAAAACTCGACCTGCTGCTGCGCACAGGCAAGATTCTGGTGGAGAGCGCAGCCGACACCTCGCGCATCATGCGCACAATGAAGCGCACGGCGGCATTCCTCGGACTCGACGAGAAATACCTGCACCTCTACGTAAACTGGAACGTGCTGATGGTGAACTACAGTGATGAGATGCACTCCTTCTCAAAGTTCCAACGCTGCGAGAAGCACGGCATCAACCTCACCTCCATCTCGCTGGTGAGCAAACTCTCGTGGAGAGCCATCAAGGATGACTATAACCTCGACCAGTATGAGCAGGCACTGGAGGAAATCAAGTCCACGCCACGCAGCTTCACCCCCTGGCAGGTGGCTGTGGGCGGCGGATTCGCCTGTGGCGGATTCTGCATCCAGTTCGGTTGCGACTGGCCAGCTTTCTTCTATTGCTCCCTGGCTGCCATTCTGGGCTTCCGCCTACGTATGTTCCTGCCCACCAGAGGCTGCAACAACTACGTGGCCATCGGCATCGCCGCCTTTGTCAGCACGCTGCTAGCCTGGCTCACCTCGTTTATCACGCTCTCGCCAGCTATCGCCGACTTTCTGCCCGGCTTCCTTCATTCCGACACGCCCTGGCATCCGCTGATGGCATGCGCCCTCTTCATTGTGCCGGGAGTGCCGCTCATCAACTTCGTGAACGATATGCTCGACGGCTACATCGAGGTGGGTATGGTGCGAGCCATCAACACACTGCTCATGGTATTGGCCATGTCTTTCGGCATTGCCTTCGCCATCCAGGTGTGCGGCATCGACAACTTCGTGACCGACCTCACCATGACCCCCCACCACGACTACTGGGAGTATGCCATAGCCGCCGCAGTTTCGGCCATGGGCTTCTCGACCATCTTCAGCATTCCCCGCAGGCTTCTGCCTGTGGTGGCTGTGGGCGGTATCATTGCCGTATGCTTCCGCAACTTTGTCAACCTGGGTCCCAGCAATGGCAACATCGGCCTCGACATGGGTCTCACGGTGGGCAGCTTCGCCGGCTCGGCACTCATCAGCATCATCGGGATTAAGGCGCGCCACTGGTTCCACACCCCCCACCAGTGCATCACTATCCCCAGCGTCATCCCCATGGTGCCAGGAGTGCTGATGTACCGCGCCCTCTTCGCCTTCATCAACATGCACGGCATCGTGGGCGAGCTCACCGTGGGCATGAACAACGCCATCCGCGCCTCGCTCGCCATCATCTGCATCGCATTGGGCGTGGCCATCCCCAACATCTTCTTCCGTCGCTTTGTCGAGGGCAACCGCAAGCGCATGTTGCTAGCCCTTCTGATGGCAAGAAAGAAGAGAAACGGAGAGTTTGTAGACCTCCATGCTGTGGAAATCAAATAAAATATATATTTTTCTACCATATTTCTATGGGATATAAAATATATTTTCTACCTTTGCACCAGCCTTCTGCTATCGGCTATTTCTATAGCTGGTAGCAGAAGGCCCACAAGAGACAGGGAAACAGTCTCCCAACAAGACAAAATAAAAGCAGAAACGACAATGGAAATACGCCAACTCAAATACTTCCTGAAGGTGGCCGAGACACTCAACTTCTCGGAGGCATCACGCAAGCTCTACATCACGCAGAGCACGCTCTCGCAGCAAATCTCGCACCTGGAGCAGGAAATCGGCCTGCCCCTCTTCGAGCGAAACTCCCACGAGGTGTACCTGACGGAAGCCGGAAAAGAACTGCTCCCCAACGCCCAAAAGGCCGTAAACTCCACCGAGGCGTGCATGGACCGCATGAACGACCTCAAGGAGATGCTCACAGGAGAGCTGAACATTGGCGTGACCTACTCGTTCAGCAACATCATGGCCGAGACACTCATCACCTTTCTGCACACTTATCCCAACGTAAAGCTCAACATCCAGTACAAGGCGATGCAAGAACTGATGGACGGACTGAAGAAGCGCGAACTAGACTTGGTACTCGCCTTCAAGCCATCGAAGACAGACAAAGTGATAGACAGCCGCCCCATCTTCAGCAACCGCCTGGCCGCCATCGTCAACGACAGCCATCCGCTGGCTCGCCTGACAACGGTGAAACTCGCCGACCTGGAACGCTACGACCTCATCCTGCCCTGCAAGGGACTGCAAGCCCGCAACGCTTTCGACCACTTGGTGGAAGGCAAGGACCTCAACTTCAAAATCATGGTGGAGGTGAACAACGTGAACATCATCTTCGACCTGCTGCACCGCAGCAACCTGGTGACGATTCTCTCCGAGTCGACCACTATCCTAGAAAACGGAATGAAGTCTATCCCGATAGATGCAGAGAACAACGAGATGGACGGCTGCATACATATCCTCAAGGATGCCTATATGAAAAACTCAGCACAGGAGTTCATCCGCATGCTGAGTCAATCTACAAGTATCCTAGCCAACTTTGCGCTGAAGGACATTCTTAACTAAAAACATTTGCTATCCTATTATATTCATCTGGCATTCATTGCAGACGAAATCCAACCGGAAACGTCTGCCGTCGCCCAATCTCAGATAGAGAGGCTCCTTCCACGCAGGCTTCCTGCCCCCTCGCTTCACACAATAACCCAGCGAATAGCGCAGGCAATGGCGACACTGCATCAGCAAAGCCTCGCCCTTGGCAGGAGAGACCTCGAAGGCAGGTTCCACATTGTCCAATCCATGGCGTTCGTAAAATCTCCGCGCACTCTCGTTGGCTACATTGTATAGGTAGGGCCACTTAGCATATTCCGGCTGCCAAACAAATTCTTCAGGAGCCAGCTTATGCTCGCCAACCTCGCTAAAAGTATATCCCTCACCGAAGAAATTGCGCATGCCTCCACGGTACTCAGACATATTCAAGAATAGTTCTTTTATCTTATCTTCCACATTCTCAATGATGAATCTACGCAAGTTGGAAAGCGAGCTATTCGGAACGAAAAAGTTCTCCATACCGTTATTCAAGACGACATCATCCACCTCGAAAACGGTATCGCCCATCTTCTTCATCTGAGAAATCAAGTTGTCGGTCTGCGGACGCCTAGCCGGCTCTATGGGCAGCACCACGACCAAATCAACCAACGCCCTATATCCCAAGCCGCCAAACAATTCATAGGTGTTCCGCATGGAAACTCTCACAATCACACCCTTGCCCAATTCTCCAAAATCCTCATTCAAAAAGGGTGAAAGAGCGATGAGGAGCGGAATTTTCCTTACAGACGTGCGGCTCGACAGCAAAGTCTCAAACCGACGGTCGTGGTTGCGATAAAGAGCCATGCCCGGACGCAGGTGTTCCGGCATATGGAACGGGTAAAGGCGGTTGCCGTCCACACGGTTCACACGGAAGCCTTCCAACTCGTGGTTGTCGTTGATGAAACAGAGACCGTCGCCATTCATAAAGCTGGCAGTGGTAGCCACATTGAAAGAAATGTTGCCCCGAAGCTCCTTCACCTTGCCCACATATTCTCCAATGGCCTTGGGCGTGTCGAAAGAGACGACATCGGGCTGACGGCCATTGAGGAAATAATTGGTGTAGCCACGGTTGAATGTTTTCTTGAGGTCGGGGGTAAAGCGGTGCTCCGCACGCCCCATCGACGCGCGGCAATATTTGCGGGGATATTTTGCCACGATCTCATCCAACTTCTCACTGTAGGCCGCAACCACATTCTTCACATAGTTGACATCCTTGAGCCTTCCCTCTATCTTGAAAGAGGAGGCTCCCGCATCGGCCAGTTCCTGCAAATGGTCTATCTGGCAGAGATCCTTGAGCGAGAGGAGATGGCGCTGATGCTCTATCTCACGCCCCTCGGAATCCACGAGGTCGAACTTCATGCGGCAAAACTGGGCGCATTCTCCACGGTTGGCCGAACGCCCGAAGCATTTCTCCGAGGCATAGCACACTCCCGAATAGCTGACGCAGAGGGCACCATGCACAAATACCTCCAGCTCTATATCACCAACCTCCTTATGGATGGCGCTGATTTCCTGCAATGACAGTTCCCGTGCCAAAACGACACGAGTGAATCCGACCGTAGAAAGCCAGAGCACCTTGTCGGCCGTGCGCGCATCGCATTGAGTACTGGAATGCAACTCTCTGCTCCACAAATTACCGGCTCTTATTTCAGCGAGCACGCCCATATCCTGCAGCAGCAAGGCATCTACACCTATCTTGTCGAGTTCTACAATCATCTGGAGAGTTTCCTCCAATTCCTCTTCATAGATGATGGTGTTCACCGTGACATGAACCTTGGCCCCATACTGATGGGCATACTCGCAAAGTTTCCGGATGTCGTCCAGCGAATTGCCGGCAGCAGAGCGTGCTCCGAAACGGGGCGCACCGATGTACACGGCATCAGCCCCATGGTCGATGGCCGCAATGCCGCACTCAAGATTCCTGGCCGGAGCCAACAATTCCAGCATCCTGACCGTTTCCTTTTCGGGGGTCTTGTTTTTTGAACCAGTTTCTTCTATATTATTACTCATAGACTTTAGACTTACTCAATGTCGTCAATATTGAAGGGAGTTTCCTGATAAACATAATAGTTGATCCAGTTGCTGTAGAACAGGTTGGCATGGGCACGCCACGTTACCAGCGGCCCCGCCTGGGGATTGTCGCCAAGATAATAGTTCTTGGGCAAGTCTACGTCATCGCGCTTGCCCATATCCCTCTTATATTCATTGTCGAGCGTATTGGGCGCATACTCCAAGTGGCCTGTGACGAAAAACTCCCGTCCACCCCTTGCCATCACGATGCTCACCCCACTCTCGTCCGACTCGGCGATGATGTCGAGTCCATCAACCTTTTCGATGTCCTCGCGGCGCACCTCCGTGTGGCGGCTATGAGGCATATTGAACACATCGTCAAACCCACGGAAGATGGGCAAAGCCGCATCCAACGGCTTCTGCTTGAAGATGCCAAACATCTTCTTCCTCAATGGATATTTGGGCACACCATAGAAATGGTAAAGCCCGGCCTGTGCTCCCCAGCATATATAGAGCGTGGATGTGACATGCGTACGGGCCCAGTCGAAGATTTCCTTTATCTCCGGCCAATATTCCACGTCCTCATAGTTCATCGTCTCGATGGGAGCACCCGTCACGATCATGCCGTCGAACTTCTGCTTGCTCAGCTCATGGAAGTCCTTGTAGAACATCATCATGTGCTCGATGGGCGTGTTCTTGGGCGTATGGCTCTTCAATTTCATGAAATACACCTCCAGCTGCAACGGTGTGTTGGATAGCAAGCGCACGAGGTCGGTCTCGGTCGTAATCTTGAGCGGCATCAGGTTGAGCACACAGATTTTCAACGGGCGGATTTCCTGGCTGTGAGCCCGGCTCTCGTCCATCACGAATATGTTTTCATGCTTCAGCAGCTCGATGGCCGGAAGTTTGTCTGGTAATCTTAATGGCATTATCTTGTTCCTTTCTTTAAATTTCTGCAAAGATACACAATTTCGCCGACTTAAAAGAAAAAAGGATGCTAAATTTCTTTAGCATCCTCAATTATTCGATGTATCTATGTGTTTACCACAACTCCAGTCGCTCATTCTCTGGAATGAACATCTTGTCGCCCTGCTTCACGCCGAAAGCCTCATACCAGGCCTTGATATGGGGAAGGGCTCCATTCACACGCCACTCGCCGAGGGCATGGGGGTCGTTCTTCACGCGCTGGCGGATTTCCTTCTCCGTGATGTTCTGCCCCCATACGCCTGCATAGGCGAGGAAGAAGCGCTGCTCGGGAGTGAAACCGTCCTTGTTCTTCAGCGGCTGCTTGGCCGTAGCATTCTTGAAGGCATTGAACGACACCATCAGGCCACCGTGGTCGGCAAGGTTCTCGCCGAGGGTGAAGCGGCCGTTGGCATTGAGGTCGGGCAGCACCTTGATGTTGCTGAAGAAGTCGGCATAGAGGTCGGCGCGCTGCTCGAAGCCCTTGGCATCGCTGGCGGTCCACCAGTCTTTCAAGTTGCCCGTGTCGTCATACTGGCGTCCCTGGTCGTCGAATCCGTGGGTCATCTCATGCCCGATCACCACACCGATGGCCCCATAGTTGAAAGCGGCATCTGCCTTGGGGTCGAAGAAGGGATATTGCAGGATGCCGGCGGGGAAGCAAATCTCGTTGGTGGTAGGATTGTAGTAGGCGTTGACGGTCTGTGGAGTCATATGCCACTCGTCCTTGTCAACGGGTTGTCCTGCTTTCTCGGCAATAACCTTTTCCAGTCGGAACTTGCGACATGCCATCACATTGTCGTAGAAGCTGCGGGATGCGTCGATATTGAGCTTGGAATAGTCGGTCCACTTGTTGGGATAGCCTATCTTCACATAGAACTTGTCGAGTTTCTTGTGGGCGTTGGCCTTGGTGGAATCGCTCATCCATGTCTGTGCGTCGATGCGCTGTCCCAGGCTCACCTGCAAGTTCTTCACCAGTTGTTCCATCATCTTCTTGGAGCTCTCGGGGAAATATTTCTTGCAGTACATGCGGCCGAGCGCCTCGCCCATCTGGCTCTGCACCTGGTTGGTGGCGCGCTTCCAGAGCGGATAGTCTTCCTTGCGGCCGCTCATGGTCTTGCCGAAGAAGTCGAAGTTTGCCTCGCGAATCTCGTCGGTGAGATAAGGGATGGAATTTTGGATGACTCCCCACTCCATCACTGCTTTCAATGTGGATGCGTCCTCGGCGGCGTTGAGCTTGTCGATACCTGCGAAGAAGGCAGGCTGCCCCACCACCATCTCCTGGAAATACTCGCTCTTCACACCCTCGGCGTTCAAACTTTCCTCCAAAGGAATGTTGGGATAGTTCTCCTTGAACTCCTTCAGGCTCATCTTGTTGTAGTTGGCCTGCGGGTCGCGCAGCTCGGTGTTGCTCTTGGAGAGGAGGGCGAGCATCGTCTCATGCTGGAAGATGAGCTGAGCCTTCTGCTGGGCCTGGGCCTCAGAAAAGCCATAGAGCCGGAACATCCTGACGATGTATTTCTTGAAAGCCTCGCGAATGGCAACGGTGGCGGGGTCGTTGTTGACATAATAGTCTTTCTGGCCGAGCGTCAGTCCGTCCTGTCCGAGATTGAGGATGTTCATGGCAACGTTCTTCTCGTCGGCCCCGAAATAGGTTCCGTAGTCTGTTCCAAGTCCCTGGTCAGCATACTTGAGCTGCAGTTTCTTCAAATCATCCTTGCTCTGTGCGGCGGCAATCTCGTCGAGCACCGGTTTCACGGGGGCGATGCCGTCCTTGTTGCGACGTGCAGTGTCGAGGGCCAGCTTGTAGAAATCGGAGAGTTTCTGCTCGATGGAGCCAGTCTTGTAAGATTTCTTCTTCAGCTCGTCCAGGATGGAACTGATGCGCTTGTTGTTGTCCTCGCCCAGCTGGTCGAAGCTGCCGTAGCGGCTGTAGGCGGCAGGCAGAGGATTGTTCTTCTGCCATCCGCCAGTGGCAAACTGATAGAAGTCGTCGGCCGGCTTGGCCGTCTTGTCAAGGTTGCCCATGACAAGTCCCGATTTGCTCTGGGCGCCGGCAGCCATAGGCATAGCGGCGATCATCATCATCGGAATAATCAATTTCATGTTCATTTTTCTCGTTGTTTTATATTATGTTAATGTAAGATTCCTATCCATTCTTCACTTTCTCCAATTCCTCGCTCAGCGTCATCCACCGTTCGTTCTCCTCGTCGAGAGTCTTCATCAGGTTGGTATATTCGGTGACAAGTTCCATGTTGGTGGCGTTCTCGGACTTCATCAGTAGAGCGTCGATTTCCTTCTTGCGCGCTTCGAGTTTGCCGATTTTTGCCTCGCAGTCCTTCACGGCCTTTTCCGCCTTGCGTATCTTCTTCTGCAACTCCTTGTGCTCGGCATAGCTCTGCTTCCTGTCGAGTGAAGAATCATCCAGGACGACCTTTGCAGGCGAATTGCCGCGGGATTCATCGTTCTTTCCTCTGCGCTCTTCATTTCCTCCGAGTGCAGCCTGGATGGTCTCGGCATTGTGGGCGCGCAGGTAGTCGTAGATGCCGCCAAGGTGCTCGCGCACCTTTCCTCCGCCAAACTCATACACCTTGTCTGCCAGTCCGTCGAGGAACTCACGGTCGTGGCTCACGATGATGGCTGTGCCGTCGAATGCCTTGATGGCCTCCTTCAGCACGTCCTTCGACTGCATGTCGAGGTGATTGGTGGGCTCGTCGAGAATCAGGAGGTTGACAGGTTCGAGCAGCAGCTTGATCATCGCCAGACGGCTGCGCTCGCCGCCGCTCAGCACCTTGACATATTTCTCCGATGTCTCGCCCCCGAACATGAATGCTCCCAACAGGTCGTTCACCTTCAGCCTCATGTCTCCCGTGGCCACGTTGTCGATGGTCTGGAAGATGGTGAGGTTCTCATCGAGGAGCTGGGCCTGGTTCTGTGCAAAATAGCCTATCTGCACATTGTGGCCTATCTTGAGCTGGCCGTCGAAAGGAATCTCGCCCATGATGCATTTCACCAGGGTAGACTTTCCCTCGCCGTTCTTTCCCACAAAGGCCACCTTCTCTCCCCTCTTGATGGTGAGCGTCACATGGTCGAACACCATGTGCCCGCCATATGCCTTGCGCACCTCGTCGCAAATCACGGGATAGTCGCCGCTTCTGAGGCATGGGGGGAACTTGAGGTGCATCTGCCTGTTGTCCACCTCGTCCACCTCGATGGGCACTATCTTCTCCAGTTGCTTGATGCGGCTCTGCACCTGCACGGCCTTGGTAGGCTTGTAGCGGAAGCGCTCGATGAAGTCCTTGATGTCGGCTATTTCCTTCTGCTGGTTCTCGTAGGCCCGCAGCTGCTGCTCGCGGCGCTCCTTGCGGAGCACCACATACTCGTCGTATTTCACCCTGTAGTCCTCCACCCGTCCACAGGTTATCTCCAGCGTGCGGTTGGTCACATTGTTGATGAAGGCGCGGTCGTGGCTCACCAGCACCACCGCCTTGGCACTCTGCGCCAAGAACTGCTCCAGCCATTGGATGCTCTCGATGTCGAGGTGGTTGGTAGGCTCGTCGAGGAGCAGCACATCGGGTTTCTGCAACAGAATCTTGGCCAGTTCGATACGCATGCGCCATCCGCCGGAAAATTCCCTCGTGGGGCGTTCGAAGTCGGTGCGCAAGAAGCCAAGGCCTGTGAGCGTGCGCTCTATCTCGGCCTCATAGTTTTCCCCGCCCATCATCATATAGCGTTCGTGCTCCTGGGTGAATTTCTCCACGAGCTGCGCATAGTCGTCGCTCTCGTAGTCGGTGCGGTCGGCCATTTCCTGCTGCATCTTGTCGAGGCGTTGCTTCATCTCGGTGTTGTGGGCGAAAGCCTTGCGCGTCTCCTCCTTCACAGTGGTGTCGTCTTGCAGCTTCATCACCTGGGGCAGGTAGCCGATGGTGGTCTCGTTGGGGATGGCCACCACACCTCCGGTGGGCTTCTGCATGCCACAGAGTATCTTGAGCATGGTAGACTTGCCGGCTCCGTTCTTGCCCACCAGGGCGATGCGGTCGCGGTCGTTGATGACGAAACTCACGTCGTGGAAGAGGGGCTTCACGCCAAACTCCACTTTCAGTCCTTCTACTGAAATCATTTATCTTTTGAGTGTTGAATGTTGAGTGTTGAATGTTGTGAATCTAGGGGATAAGAAGCGAAGAGTCGCCGTAGCTCAGGAAACGGAACCCGTGGGACAGGGCGTAGTCGTACACTTTCTTCCAGTCGCCATGCAAGAATGCGCTCACCAGCAGAAGCAGGGTGCTCTGCGGCTGGTGGAAGTTGGTGACGAGCATCTTCACTATCTTGTACGTATAGCCGGGGGCGATGATAATCTGCGTACTCGTGTGGAGCGCCTCCAGAGAGTTGCGGTCGAGATAGTCGACGATGGCCTGTACAGACTGCGCCGGAGTGATGCCGTCCACCAAGCCGCCGTCTTCCGAAAGTTCATAGGGGTCCCACTGGTTCACATGCAGGTCTTCCTCGCCGGCATCGGGATGCTTCAGGAGATGCACGCCCATGTAGTAGAGACTTTCTATGGTGCGCACACTCGTGGTGCCCACGGCGATGGCCCGGCAATCGTGCTTAATGAGTTTTTCCAGACTTCGACGATGCACCACGATATATTCCGTGTGCATCTGATGGCCTTCTATCTCCAGGCTCTTCACGGGCTTGAAAGTTCCTGCTCCCACATGGAGGGTCACCTCCTCGCGGTCGATGCCATGGGCATCGAGGTCGGCAAGCACGTGGTCGGTGAAGTGGAGTCCGGCCGTAGGCGCAGCCACGCTTCCCTTGATCTTGGAGTAGACGGTCTGATAGGTGGTCTTGTCGCTCTCCTCTGTCTTGCGGTTAAGGTAAGGGGGGATGGGCAACTCTCCCACTGCCTCCAGAATCTCGGCGAAGGAGACTTGGCCGTTGTCCCAGTCGAAGTCTACCCAATAGTTGGTGCCTCCGCCCTTGGCCACCATCCCCTGTGCTTCAGCCGTCAGGTTGTCGCCGCGGCGCAGTGTGGCAGAGAGCGTGAGCTTGTGTCCCTTGATTTCGAAGTCGCGCCTGAGGCTGCCCTCCTTCCACTTCTTGAGATTGCCTATCATGCACAGCCAGGAGCAATGGCCCGAGGTCTGGAACATCAGCTCGTAGTCGGTAGGCTCGGCGGGTTCCATCAGGAAAACCTCAATAAGCGCCCCTGTCTCCTTGCGGAAGTGCAGACGCGCCTGTATCACCTTGGTGTTGTTGAAAATCATCAAAGCCCCCTGGGGCAGATAGTCGGGAAGATGATAGAACACATCGTCGCTCACCTCTCCGTGCCTGTAGACCAAGAGCTTGCTGCGGTCGCGCCGGGCAATGGGAAACTTGGCGATGCGATCGTCGGGAAGCTCATAGCTATAATCACTAATCTTTATATGTCTTGTATCCATTTGTATATTAATTTCTTAATCTTGAAGGCAGCCCGCCATCACCGTGGCACGTATCACGACATAGAGCAGTATCAGCATCATCACTGTCATCACCTTGTCGATGTCGTCATGGTCGTAGCCCGTGCTGGTATATTGGTTGGAAACATACTTGATGTTGGGCGATATGCGCCGATACATCTTATAATAAATAAGGTATACCGAGAATCCCACCGCCAGCCCGAGAAGCATTCCGCAGCAGATATCCAGCGGATAATGCACCCCGAGGTAAAGGCGGGTCCAGCAGTTGGCCAACGACCAAAGTACAAGCGTCCAGCCCATGAGCCGGCTCCTGATCATCATCGAGAAGAAGACGGCCAGAGAGAGCGTGTTGGCCGCATGGGCCGAGGGGAAGCTGAAACTCTGGGGCCGCATGCCGTAGACCACCTGGACCGAACTCTTGAACAAGGAGTCGTTGCAGGGCCGAGGCCTTTCGGCCAGTGGCTTGACAATCCCGTCGGCCAAGCCGTCGGCCAGCAACACACAGAGCAGCGCGCCCCCCACGGCAAGGGCTATCTGCCCCATCCGCTCGTTGTTGCGTATCACGACGACCAGCAAAACAATATAGAGCGGTATCCAGGTAAGGCCCGAGGTGAGCGCTGCCGCCGCCTGGTCGAGCCATACATTGCCGCTTCCATTAAACACATGCAGCAACTGCATGTCAAACTGCTGTATTCCGCTAAAATCCATCATTTCCCAAAACTCTTAAATTTCCTCCAGATGCCTGGTCTCTATCCATCCCTCTCTGCCGTCGCCCACCTTGATGCCTCTCCAGCCCTTGATGGTCTTGTCGGTGATGTCGACACGCGTGCCCTCATGGAGAACAAACTGGTCGGCACTGGCCTTGGCAGGCGTCTTCTTCACGCTCACCGACGGAGTCATGATGATGGCGCCCTTGCGGTCCAAGAGCGTCTGTTTCTGCTGATAGGCGAAAAGGCTGCTCAGCAGAAACACCACGAAGAAGAAGATGCCTCCGAAGAATCCCACCTTGCGCAGAGCCACAAGAGGAGCGAAGAGATAGACCAGCACCAAGACCAGGGCCAGGATGATGCAGAGGATGCCGGCCATGGCCCAGTGGTCTACGCTGGTGAAGTTGACCACCGCCTTGTACCATGTCACGAAAAACATTTCGCTCTCGGGGGTTATCTTGTCTATCGTCTTGCCACGGGCGTACTCCAGATTGAAGCTGATATCCTCGTCGCCCGGCGAGAGCAGATGAGCGCGTTCATAGTTGAGCACCGCCTTCGTGATGTTGTCCGTGCGGTAGTAGGCATTGCCGAGATTGTAATACAATTCGGCCGACACGCCCATGGTTTGCAGGATGTCCTCATAGTCGCGGATGGCCTGCTGATAATTTCCCTTCTGGTATTCGGTGTCTGCATTGCTCTTGGTGACGGCATGCGCCGGGGTTGCGCCGAATGTCATCGCCGCCAGCAGCATCAGCATCAGGAACGAATACCCGGCGCATCTCTTCTTGCGGTTCTTGCGCGCCTGGTTTACTGCGTTTTCTATTTCCATGATTCCTGTCATTGCACTTTCGAACGTACGGTTCATATTGCCCGCCGGGTCGCCTGGGGCATATCGCTCGAACTCACACTCGTCGAGGGCCGCGGCAAACTTGGCGATGGTCTTTTCGTCGACGTTGTGGCTGGTGAGCTTATCCTGGATATTCTCTCTGGAGAGCTGCTCCACAGGCATGTTCAGCTTGTAGCTCACATAGCCCCACAGCGCCCTCAGCACCTCGTCGTAGAATGGTCCCTGCTGCTTCTGCATCATCAACTGCCGAGCCTTTTTCAGACGCTTTGTAGCTATCTTGTTGGCCTTGTTGGAGCGCATCTTCACAATGTCGGCGTTCTCCAGCGCCCTACGGTGGAAGACGATGATCAGGGCGAAGAAGGCGAGCAGAGGAACCAGGAGACTCGTCCAGTAGCCAAAGCTGCCATAGAACATATCTTCAGCGTCGTGCAGCTTGCTCTTGCCCAACTTCAGCCCGCGGATGTCCTTGTCGGCACTGCTGAAATCGCCCGCCTGCCCCCCCCCGGGGGTTCCGTCGCCCTTCTCCACGGTGAGGGTGAAAGGCTGCGTTTTGATGGTCTTGTAGGCGTTGAGCGACGTGTCGTAGTAGGTAAACTCCACGGCCGGTATCGTATACTTGCCCTGGTTGCGGGGCACGGCGAGGAAATCATATATCATGTTTCCCCCCACACCATTTGAGGTGAGACGGGTCTTGTCGGTCACCTTTGCATCATACTTGTCAAAATCCTTGGGGAATGTCACCACGGGCTGCTTCAGGAGTTTGAGGTTGCCCGTCCCCCCCACGACCACGCGGATGTTGATGGGTTCGCCGGCCTTAACCTCCTGTTTGTCGAGGGTGGCGGAGATATTAAACTTGCCCACACCTCCCGAGAACGAAGCAGGGCGCTGAGGCAACGGGTCTACCTGGATGGTGATGCCCGGGGCCTTGATTTCCTTCTCCACTTCCACGTAGCCCGAGCCGCCGTTGAAGAAAGCCTCAAAGGGGTCGACGTTTCTGTTCTGCTGAACCACGATGCCCTTGAACGTAATGGACGGAATGGCCAGGCTGCCCGTCATCTGCGGGAACATGACATACTGGCTCCACGTGACGCACTTGTAGCGCTTGCCATTGACCACCTCCTCGTGGAAAGTCTTCTGCTGGGGCAGCTGCACCTCCTGGGTGTGGAATCCCTTCAGGTCGGGCATCTTGCCCCCCAGCTGGGTAAGCTCCACCTGCGTATAGACCTTATAGGTGAGGAGGATAGGCTCTTGCTCGTGCACGCGGCGCTTGTTGGCCGACACCTTGATAAACAAGTCGTTGCCCGAGATTTGAGACCCTGCCGAGCGCATACGCGGTTCGTCGGCGTCGTTCTGCCCGTGCATATTGGGCGCACCGTTGTTGTGGGCGGCGTGCCCGGACACGTTTATCTTGAGAGCCTTCGAAACGAGCTTCTTGCCGTTGACCACGGCGTGCGAAGCTCCGATGGTGAAGGTTCCGTTCTTGGCGGCATAAAGCGTATAGGTAATGGTGACGGATGAAGAGGAGGATGTGTGGCCGTTGATCATCTGGTAGCTCGACTGCGAGGATGTGTAGGGGCCGGCGATTACCTCCAGTCCTTCACCTACTCCGCCCATGCGAAACTCCTCCACTTCACGCGTGTTGATGGTATAGGCCACACGGAAGTTCTCTCCCGCCGCCACGTTGGTTGGAGCCGACACGCTGATCTGCTGAGCCTCCGCTTCGAAACAGAAGCCCAGCAAAACCGCCATTGTTATTAAAAACCAACCTATATGTTTCATATCTCTTTGTGTTAGCATTTTATATATTCCACTTTCATTTTTCCCCCTCCAACAGGCACATTTTTTTCATTTACCAGTACTTCTCATATTGCTTTCTGCGCGGCTGGCTCATAGCCTTCTGCAGCTTGCTTTTGGTGTTCTTTTCCTGCTGGACGGCAGCATTCAGGAGTTGCTCGGCGTTTTCCCGGCTCATCTTTTCCTGGTTGGGGTTCTGCTGTCCCTTGTCCTGGTTTTGCTTTTTGTTCTGCTGCTTGTTCTTGTCTTGCGAATCCTTGTTCTTGTCCTGGTCTTTCTTGTTCTGCTGCTTGTCCTTGTCCTGGTCTTTCTTGTCCTTGTTCTTGTCTTGCGAATCCTTGTTCTTGTCCTGCTGCTTGTTCTTGTCCTTGTTTTTGTCGTCCTTGTTCTGTTGGGGCTGGTTTTTGAGCAGCTTCTTGCAGAGGGCCAGGTTGTAGCGGGTCTGGTCGTCGGCGGGATTGCATCTGAGAGCCTCCATGTAGCATGCGATGGCCTGTGCATACTGCTGGTGTCTCTGGCAGATGACTCCCATATTGTGGTGGGCCTTGGCACGGCGCATCTTTCCCGGCTCCAGCTTGGCAGCGTTGGCAAACTGTTCCATGGCCAGCGAGTCCTTGTTCTGCTGCAGGAGTGCACATCCCAAGTTGTACAATGCCACGGGATAGCGGCTGTCCTTGGAGAGAGCCTTTCTGTATTCCGTCTCCGCGTCGGCCCATTTCTGCGAGCGATAGGCCCTGTTGCCCATGCGCACGAAAGAGCGCTCGCTGTCCTGCGCGCTCACGTTGGAGACCGCCGCAGTCAGCAGCAGGCCAAATACCAATATGAATCTGATGTATCTCATTTCTTCTTGAAAAATTTCACGTTTCTGAGCAATGGGTTCTTGATTTCAAGCATGCACACCTCGATGGCGAGGATCAGGAGCACCAGGATGCCCACGGCCTGGAACTGTTCGTCGTATGCACTGTACACTACGCTGGTGACATCTCCCTTCTGCAACTTGGATATCTCATCGTTGAGGGCTTTCTCGGCATCGCTCGTGTTGTCTACATGTATGTAGCCGCCCTTGCCCGCCTGGGCCAGGTTGCGGCACATCTGCTCGTTGAGGGCCGTCATCACGGTATTGCCCGCCTGGTCTTTCAGGTAGGAGCCGTCGCCCATAGGGATGGGAGCACCCTTGGGATTTCCCACACCCAGCACAAACACGTTGATTCCCTTTTTGCGGGCTTCGCGGGCAGCCTCGTCCGCCCCCTCCTCATGGTTCTCGCCGTCGGTGATGACGATGATGGCTCGCCCCACGTTGTCCTGCTGGGTGAAGCTCTTGGAGGCGAGCGAGATGGCCTCGCCGATGTTGGTGCCCTGCGACTGGATGAGTGCGGGCGTGATATTGGAGAGGAACATCTTGGCCGACACATAGTCGGTGGTGATGGGCAGCTGCACGAAGGCGTCGCCCGCAAAGACGATGAATCCTATCTTGTCGTTGTCGAAGTTGTCGACCAGGTTCTCCACCAGCATCTTGCTCTTGTCGAGGCGCGAGGGTGCCACGTCCTGGCAGAGCATGGAGTTGGAAATGTCGAGGCAAATCATGGTCTCGATGCCGTGGCGCTTGTCGTGGCTTATCTTGCTTCCCATCTGCGGACGGGCCAGCATGACCACCAGCAGGGCCAAGGCTCCGAGCATGAGCACGAACTTGACCGTGGGGCGTGATTTCGAGATGTTGGGCATCAGCTGCCTCAACAGCACGGGGTCGCCGAGCTTTCTGAGCTTTGCGCGCCTCCGTCTCCATCCGATGAGGCGCACCAGCAACAGCACGGGTATCAGCCACAGGAGCCAGAGGTATATGGGGTCTTCAAATCTTAACATGATGCTTTTTTGATATATATTTTTTAGGGTAATCGGCGGAACCAGGTGAGGCGCAGGAGTATCTCAAAGAGCAAGACGCACAGGGCGGCGAGGGCGAACGGCTGGTAGGCCTCGTATCGCTTGGCAAAGTGGGTCACGTTGAGCTTGCTCTTCTCCAGCTGGTCGATGTCCTTGTATATTTTCTTCAGCTCCGCATTGTTGGTGGCGCGGTAGAAGTTGCCGTCGGTGGTCTGCGCGATGGCGCGGAGCGTCTGGGTGTCTATCTCCACGGGTATGTTGACATACTGCACGCCTCCCGCCACCGGCATGGGGTAAGGGGCCACCTTGTTGGTACCCACTCCGATGGTATATACTCTGATGCCCAGGCTCTTGGCGATTTCGGCTGCAGTCATGGGCGAAATCTCTCCCTGGTTGTTGCTGCCGTCGGTCAGGAGGATTACCACCTTCGACTTGGCCTTCGAGTCCTTGAGGCGGCTCACGGCGTTGGCCAGTCCCATTCCCACTGCCGTTCCGTCGTCGATGAGTCCGCGGGCGGCGATGTCGGTACGCGTGGCCTGCAAGAGGCGCAGCAGGCTGGCATGGTCGGTGGTCATGGGGCACTGCGTGAAAGCCTCGCCGGCGAATATCGACAATCCGATGTTGTCGTTGCGCCGTCCCGAGATAAACTCGGTGGCCACGTCCTTGGCGGCCTCGATGCGGTTGGGCTTCAGGTCCTCGGCAAGCATAGAGGTAGACACGTCCATGGCCAGCATGATATCGATGCCCTCCACCGTCTTGTTGTCCCACGAACTGTGGGTCTGCGGCCTGGCCATGGCACACACCACGAGAGCGTAGCACACGCATCTCATCACCATGGGCAGATGGATGAGCCTCACCCTCATGCTCTTGGGTGCATATTGATACATCCGTGTATCGCTCATGCGCATGGTGGGCTCGTTCTTTCTCCTGTACAGGAAATACCATAATATATAAGGTATCAGCAGCAGGAGCAGCAGAAAATATCCTTTACTTGCAAATTCCATTTCTTCGTATTAATGAATTTTTAGAGTATCAGTGTGGCCAGATGGACGGCGATGTAGGCCAGGACGGCCACCGCCACGACGCTTCCCGTCCAGAGCAGCAGCTTGATGAGCCTGCGCTGGCTGCGCGACTTCTTGTCTTCCACCGAAAGCGGCGGCACCACCTTCTCCTCCACCGGCTTTTCGTCGGTCTTGGTCTGGTCGATAAACTTGATGGCGTTCACCAGGTTGGCATCGTTCTCATTCACCAGCGTCTCATACTTGGCAAACTTCACGAGGTCTGCGGTCTGGAAGAGCTCCTTCAGCTCGTCAATCATCTTTTGGTCGCTGGCATTCCTCAGGCGGGCGATAATCTCGCCGCTCGTCATCTCCATGGCGTTGAAGCCAAACCGGTTCACGATGTATTCGCGGATGGTGTTGGTGAGCTGTGTGTAGTAGGCCTTCTGGGTCTCCTGGTTCTCTACGTGCTGATGCTTGATGACGTTGATTTCCTGCAGGGCCTTCTCGTGGGCCGGCACACGTTTCACGATGCGGATGCGCGTGATGATGGGCTTGTTGTTCTTCAACCGGTTGCGGAGATAAGCCAATGCCCCACAGAGGATTATCACCAACAGGCTCAACCAGAACGCGAGCCTCCATTCCGCCCACTCGAAGGGATTGTCTTGTACATCCTTGGGGGGATAGAACTGGTTGGGGTGCACGGTATCGACGGCGACGGTGAGCACTTTGAGCGCCAGCTGGTTGCCGTGACAGTTCTTGCCGTTCACCTTCACGTTGAGTGCGGGGATGGCATAGACGTTCTCGTCGAAAGATGTAATCACATACTTGCGGCTCACCTCCATTCGGTCGCCCATGTGGGCGGTGTCGGCCTTGCTCTGCTCCACCACCTCGATGCCGGGTGCCAGCTGCTGCCGGGGCTTGAACGAGGGCATCACCACCTTGGCTCCCTCTGGGGCCGTGGCCTTGAGATGCAGCACGGTCTGCTGGCCGATGAGCATCTGCAGCGAGTCGATTCTCTGTTCCACCTGCTGCGCACGGACCCCGGCGGGCATCGCCAGCCCGGCCACTGCCATGGTGAAGGCAAGCAAAGCCGCCATATTTTTTCTAAGAACTTTCATCTTGTCATTAAAATTCAAAAAACTCTCTCCATATAACTACTCCTCCTCCCCGGCTCTTCGTCAGCCTCTCCGCTTGAAAAGCAAGAGCAGCGCACGCGAGAAATCCTCGTCGGTGGCTATCGAAGTCCAGTCTACCTTGCTCTTGGCGAAGAGGTTGCGCAGGGCTTCCTGCTGCATCAGCCAGTGGCGTGCGTGGGCCGTGCGGAGCTTCTTCGAGCTGGTGTCGATATACATCTCGTGGCCAGTCTCGGCATCCGCCACCTTGAGCAGGCCCACGTCGGGCAGGCTCTTGGCACGGGGGTCGTACACTTGGATGGCCACCACATCGTGTTTCTGGTTGGCTATCTGCAGGGGGTGCTGGTAGTCCTTGCGGTCGTAGAAGTCACTGATGACGAACGCCGTGCAGTGGCGCTTCATCATGCGGGTGAAGTATTCCAGGGCGCATCCGATGTCGGTGCGCTGGCTCTGGGGCCTGAAGTCGAGCATCTCCCTTATGATGTAGAGGATGTGCTTGCGCCCCTTCTTGGGGGGGATGTATTTCTCGATGCGGTCGGAGAAGAAGATGACGCCTATCTTGTCGTTGTTCTGGATGGCACTGAATGCCAGCGTGGCGGCAATCTCCGTGGCCAAGTCGCGCTTCATCTGCCTCGCCGTGCCGAAGTCGAGCGACCCGCTCACGTCTACCAGCAGCATCACCGTGAGCTCGCGCTCCTCCTCAAACACCTTGACGAAGGGCTTGTGAAATCTCGCCGTCACGTTCCAGTCGATGTCTCTCACGTCGTCGCCATACTGGTATTCGCGCACCTCGGCGAAGGCCATCCCCCTGCCCTTGAAGGCGGAGTGATACTGGCCGGCGAAGATGTTCTGGCTCAGGCCGCGGGTCTTGATTTCTATCTTCCTTACTTTCTTTAAGATTTCTTGCGTGTCCAAAATCCAACAATGTTAAGTGTTAAATGTTAAGTGTTGAGTGTTTGCCCCATCAGGGCACTTCCACCTTGTTGATGATGCGGCTCACGATTTCCTCGCTGGTCACATTGCTGGCCTCGGCCTCGTAGGAGAGCCCGATGCGGTGGCGCAGCACGTCGTGGGCCACGGCTCTCACGTCTTCGGGTATCACGTAGCCGCGGTGCTTGATGAAGGCGTAGGCGCGGGATGCCTTGGCCAGAGAGATGCTGGCACGCGGGCTGCCGCCGAAGGTTATCATGTCCTTGAGCTCGCCCAGGCCGTAGCGGTCGGGATAGCGGGTGGCGAACACGAGGTCGGCAATGTACTGCTCTATCTTCTCGTCGATGTACACCTCGCCCACGATGCTCCTGGCCTTCACGATTTCCTCGGCCGAGGTGACGGGCACCACCTGCGGGAGGCTGCCCCTTAGGTTCTCGCGCACGATGAGCTTCTCCTCCTCCAGCGTGGGATAGTCGATGATCACCTTCAGCAGGAAGCGGTCTACCTGGGCCTCGGGCAGCTGGTAGGTGCCCTCCTGCTCCACGGGGTTCTGCGTGGCCATCACGAGGAAGGGATTGGGCAGCCGGAAGGTCTCGTCGCCGATGGTCACCTGATGCTCCTGCATGGCCTCCAGCAGGGCGCTCTGCACCTTGGCGGGGGCACGGTTGATTTCGTCGGCCAGCACGAAATTGGCAAACACGGGGCCGCGCTTCACGTGGAAGGCCTCGTCTTTCTGGGAGTAGATTTGCGTGCCGATAACGTCGGCCGGCAGCAAGTCGGGGGTAAACTGGATGCGGCTGAAATCGGAGCTGATGAGCCGGGACAATGTTTTGATTGCAAGAGTCTTCGCAAGTCCGGGCACGCCTTCCAGGAGGATGTGTCCGTCGGAGAGAAGACCGATGAGTAGACAGTCCACGAGATGCCGCTGACCTACGATGACCTTGTTCATGCCCATCACCAGATTGGTGACAAACTGACTTTGTTGTTCTATCCGCATGTTGAGCTCGCGGATATCAATAGCTTCTGCCATAATTCAAATGTCTTTTTGCGTTTGTTTCTAAAATTCAGACGCAAAATTACTCAATAATAGGCACAAAAGCGAATTACGCCATCTAAATAATATTAAAATTGCTTGACAAAAGCTATATTTAGGAACTTTTAAAGAATCCAGGTTTCCGAAACGGGGGAAATTCTGGGGGGGGGCGGAAGACCTTTGCCCCATCACCTGTTGCGGTGGCGCATATACCAGGGATGGACAAAGAAATTGTAGAGCACGAAGCTGGCCGCCAGAAGCGAGATCCCCAGGGCGATGATGCTCCCCTCCACCTGGTCGAGGATGGGGGCGGCAAGCGAGAGGGTGTAGGCGTCAAACGACTGGAGCACGCCGTAGCCCAAGAACAGCCCCAGGCTCAGCCCCAGCTCCCAGGCCAGGAAGAAGGAGCTCATGCTGGTGCCACGCTGGCAATGCCTGGCCAGCTTGATATAGAAGAGCAGGAAACGGCTGCCCATGATGCCGACGGCAAACCCCGAGAGGGCCGGGGCGACAAACTCGATGGCCGCCGCCTGCGACGTCGTCATAATCAGGACGGCCGCCGCCATCATCAGCAGTCCCGTGAGCACCTCGCTCTTGAGGTCGGCATCGGCGAAGACATGTTTCTCCGTGAAGAAAGCCACAAGAAGCCCCGTGCCCATCATCATATAATATTCCTCGGAATGGGGATAGGCCAAGAGCGCGCCGAAGGCCGCCGTCACCAAGACGACGTTGGCGAAGAGGGGCAGCCCCTGGGGCAGGAAGAAGCGGTCGAGGCTCAGGCGCCTCACGTGCTCGTCGGGAGCCCTGAAGGGAAACCTCACAAGCCTCACGAGAACCAGCGCCCCCAGCGAAGACAGCACGGAAAAGAGGAGGCTGAACTTGCTCCCGAAATGCAGAATCATGAAGATGCCGCCCAGAGGGCCCAGCGCCAGGCCGAAACGGGCGAACCACGACGTGAGATAGTTGGCCTCGGTGCGCTGGAACGACTCGCAGGTGTCGATGACCAGCGTGCTGGCCAGGGTCATCTGCGCCAGCCCCAGGAAGGCCCCCATGCAGAAGCGCATGGCAAGCACCATCCACAGCTCCACGTCGAGGCGCATGAAATGGTCGGCATAGAAGAGCACCGCCGAGCACAGCGCCACGCCGAGGATGGCCCACATGCACACCTGGTTGCGGCGGTAGCGCTGCACCAGGTAGGAGCACAGGCCGCCGAGGCCGAAGACGCCGAGGCCGAAGATGCCGAGCGAGCAGCCCACCTCGCACGTGGAGAAGCGAAGCCCCAGCAGATAGGCCGGCAGGCCCGTAATCTGGGCATAGGCGCCCGACATGAGCAAGACGTTGGCAAGGGCCAGCATCCAGAAGTCGCGGTGCCACAGAGTGATGTGTACGGGAGTGTTCTGAGTGTCCATTGGCAGTAAATTTCGCGTTAGTAACTCTCTTCGGGGCCGGGGTATTCCACAGCCTTCACGGCCTCGATATAAGCCTTCACGCCCCTGGTCATCTCCTCGCCCACGCGGGCGAAGTGGCGCAGAAACTTGGGCTTGAAGCCTTGCGTCATGCCCAGGGCGTCGGCATATACCAGCACCTGGCCGTCGCATCCGCTGCCCGCCCCGATGCCGATGGTCACGGCCTTCACCTTGCTGCTCACCTCGGCGGCCAGCCTGGCAGGCACCTTCTCAAGCACGATGGCAAAGCAGCCGGCCTCGTCGAGGGCGATGGCGTCGCTCACCAGCTTGCGGGCCTCCTGCTCCTCCTTGGCGCGGATGCCGTAGCCGCCAAACCTGTTGACGCTCTGGGGCGTAAGCCCCAGGTGGCCGTGCACGGGGATGCCTGCGTCCACCAGTGCCTTCACGGTGGCGGCTATCTCCGCTCCACCCTCCAGCTTGAGGGCGTTCACGCCCGTCTCCTTCATCATGCGCACGGCATTGCGGACGGCTTCCTCCCGGCTCACCTGGTAGGTGCCGAAGGGCATGTCGCACACCACGAGGGCATGCTGGCAGGCACGGGCCACGCTGCGTGCGTGGTATATCATCTGGTCGATGGTGATGGGCAGGGTGTCGGCGTTGCCTGCCATCACGTTGCTGGCAGAGTCGCCGATCAGTATGCTGTCTACGCCAGCCGCATCCAGGATGCCCGCCGTGGTATAGTCGTAAGCGGTGAGCATGGTCACTTTCTCGCCTGCCGATTTCATCTCGGCGAAGGTCTTCACTGTAATCTTCTTCTTGTCTGTTGATAAATATCCCATTTTTTCTACTTTTTTTTTACTGTAAGGAAGTTGGAAGTTAGGGAAGTTAAGGGCAGTTATCGCTCTCTGCGAGAGCTCGGGAAGTTAAAGGACAACAGTCTCTTTGCTGATTTTTTTTACATCAAGGAGAAAGACCGGGTATTCGGCCTATAGAGAGAAAGACTAATGTCCCTTAACTTCCCTTAACTTCCCTCTAACTTCTCTTAACTTCCCTCTAACTTCCCTCTAATTTCCCTCTAACTTCCCTCTGACTTCCCTCTCCAGTTCAGCATATCCGAAGCCGAGATAGTTGTCTATCACATGGTCGGAGAAGGGGCGGATGCTCTCCCGGGAGTTGGTGGTGGCAAGCCCCAGGGTGAAGGCGCCGGAGGCCCTCACGGCCCTCAGCCCGTTGAAGCTGTCTTCCAGCCCCACACACTCCCCGGGGGCTGCGCCGAAACAGGCCGCCCCCTTCAGATAGCAGTCGGGGTCGGGCTTGCTCTTGGCGAAGTCTTCGCTGGTGAGCACGCGGTCGAAATAGCTCCCGAACTCGGGGTGGCGGCGGTACACATTCTGCATCTTCGCCACATTGCTACTCGTTACTACAGCGCACTTTATGCCGTTTTGCCTCAAGTCTTCAATGAACTGCTCGAAGCCCGCCACATACTCGTATTCCATCTCCGCCTCATACCGGTTGAGGCGCGCCGTAATCTTGGCCTGCTCGCTCCCCGGGTCGGTATACCCTGGGGCATGGGCGAAGTCGGAGTCGCGGCCGAAGAAGCGGTCGTATATCTGCACCAGCGTCTGCCCCTTGATGCGCTGGGCGAAGTCGGGCATCTCGGGATGATACTCCCTGCCTATCATGCTCCAGAAGACGGTGTATTGCGGCTCGGTGTCGAAAACCACCCCGTCCAGGTCGAAGAGCGCAGCCTTTATCTTACTTGTCATTTTCTTTTTTTGTTTAGCGTTCTGTCTTGTTTTAACTCTTGAATCGTCTTGAAATCGGCTGCAAAGTTACGCAAAAAACTTAACATATCAGCCTTTTTCTATAGATTTTACCGATTTTATGGCTCTATTTCCGAAAAATGCACTATCTTTGCACCTTAATTTAAATATACAAAGCATATAAACCGGATAGAGACAAAACGAAAAATGACAAACTTGATAGAGAAATACTTCCCCGCCCTCAGCCAGAGGCAGAAGGAACAATTTGCCGCGCTCGACGGCCTTTACCGCGACTGGAACGCCAAGATCAACGTGATAAGCCGCAAGGACATCGACAACCTCTACGAGCACCATGTGCTCCACTCGCTGGCCATCGCCAAGGCCGTCAACTTCCGCCCCGCCACCGAGATTCTCGACTTCGGCTGCGGCGGAGGCTTCCCCGGCATCCCGCTGGCCATCCTCTTCCCCGACTGCCGGTTCAAGCTCATCGACGGCACGGGCAAGAAGATACGCGTGTGCCGGGAGGTGGCCGCAGCCATCGGGCTCGGCAACGTGGAGGCCGAGCACCTGAGGGGCGAGGACGAGAAGGGGCTCTACGACTTCGTGGTGAGCCGCGCCGTGATGCAGCTGCCCGACCTGATGAAAATCATCAGGAAAAACTTCAGGAAGGAAAGCCGCAACGCCCTGCCCAACGGGCTGCTCTGCCTCAAGGGCGGCAACCTGAAGCAGGAGCTGGGCAGCTATTACAAGATTTCGGAAATCACGCCCCTCAGCGACTTCTTCGACGAGGAATGGTTTGCGCAAGACAAGCAGCTGGTCTATGTGCCGGGGGAGAAATAGTTAGAAGTCGGATATAAATATATTTTAGAATTATGTTGAAGATAGAAAGATTTCAGTGCAATATGCTGGAGGAGAACTGCTACGTGGTGAGCGACGACTCCGGGGAGTGTGCCATCATCGACTGCGGGGCCTACTATCCCGCCGAGCGTGAAGCCATCGTGAGATACATCAGGGAGGGCGGCCTGAAGCCCGTGCGCCTGCTGGCCACCCACGGCCATCTGGACCACAACTTCGGCAACGACACCATCCTCCGGGAGTTTGGCCTGAAGCCCGAGGTGGGCGCGGGCGACGAGAAGCTGATGCGGGGCCTCGCCCGCCAGGCCGAGCAGCTCTACGGCATCACCCTCGACACCCCCTGCCCCGCCGTCGGCCGGTTCTTCGAGGAGGGCGAGACCATCAGGGTGGGCAGCCACGAGATGACCGTCATCGAGACACCGGGCCACAGCAACGGGTCGGTATGCTTCTACTGCGAAGAGGAGAAAGTGCTCTTCTCGGGCGACACCCTCTTCCGCAGCTCCATAGGCCGCACCGACTTCCCGGGCGGCAGCATGTTCCGCATCATCAACAGCCTGCGCCACCTGGGGCAGCTGCCCGACGACACCCGGGTGCTCCCCGGCCACGGTGCCTACACCACCATCGGCCAGGAGCTGGCCCACAACCCCTATATGGACAGATAGCAAAATGGAAACCACAAAACGGCAAACGGAGAGAATCATCCTCGGCATCGACCCCGGCACCAACGTGATGGGCTACGGCGTGATACGCGTGGCGGGCAACAGGGCCGAGCTGGTGGTGATGGGTGTCGTCGACATGCGCAAGGAGAGCGACCCCTACCTGCGGCTCGGCAGGATATTCGAGAGGGTGACGGGCATCATCGATGCCTACCTGCCCGACGAGATGGCCATCGAGGCCCCCTTCTTCGGCAAGAACGTGCAGTCGATGCTCAAGCTGGGCAGGGCGCAGGGGGTGGCCATCGCCGCCGCCATACACCACAGCGTGCCCATCCACGAGTATGCACCGCTCAAAATCAAGATGGCCATCACCGGGCAGGGGCAGGCCAGCAAGCAGCAGGTGGCGGCGATGCTGCAGCGGCTGCTGAACATCAGGGAAGAGGAAATGCCGAAATACATGGACGCCACCGACGCCCTCGGGGCCGCCTACTGCCACTTCCTGCAGACGGGACGGCCCGAATCCGGCGCCAGGCACTACAGCAGCTGGAAAGACTTCGCACGGAAAAACCAGGGGAGAGTCAATGGGAGTTAGAAGCCAGAAGTCCTGTCAGTTAGAAGTCGGAAGTTAGTACATTTATCATGGACGCTGGAGGCAATTCCTTGCCTGGGTGTGGTACGGCGGGGGGGCGCCGTACCTCCTATGATTGTCTTTTCCGGCGAGCATGGGCTACTGTAGGAGGTACAGCGCCCTCGCTGTACCAAGCGAGCGAGTGAGCGCCAAATCAGAAAACAGAGTATATACCATCAACAAAATTGTAAAAAAAAGAAGATGCAAAAGACAATAAGTATCAAGAACGGGGTGACACGCATGCCGGAATGGCGCATGGCTGAGCCCGTAGACTTCGAGGCCCTCGACGGCGAGCACATCGCTATCGTGGGCCCCAACGGAGGCGGAAAGTCGATGTTCGTAGACATGATTGTGGGGCGACACCCACTGCTGATGCACGACCCCGAATACGACTTCTCGCCCAGCCGCAAGGCCATGGTGAGCGACAACATCAAGTATATCACCTTCCGCGACACCTACGGCGGCGACAACGACCGCACCTACTTCCTGCAGCAGCGATGGAACCAGCTGGAGATAGACGAAAACTCGCCCGTGGTGAGAGACAAGCTGGAGGAAGCCTACCTGACGGCCGGCGAAGACACCCCCGCAAGGCGGCAGCTGCAAAGCCACATCTACGAGCTGTTCCACATGCAGCACCTGCTCGACAAGTACACCATCCTGCTCTCCAGCGGAGAGCTGCGCAAGTTCAAGCTCGCCTCCACCCTCTTCGCCGAGCCGCGCGTGCTCATCATGGACAACCCCTTCATCGGCCTCGACGCCGAGACGCGCGACCAGCTCAAGGAGCTCCTCAAGGCCCTCTCAGCCGAGCGGGCCCTGCAGATTATCCTCGTGCTCAGCAAGAGCGACGACATCCCCGACTTCATCACCCACGTGGTGGAGGTGAGAGACATGAAGGTGATGCCCAAGGCCACCAAGGAGGGATACCTGGCCGCCCGGGGGCCCATGCCCGCCCGCGTGCTCGACGACGGGATGCGGCAGGCCATCATCGGCCTGCCCTACAGCGACCGCGAATACCACGCCCGAGAGGTGGTGAAGATGAACAAGGTGCGCATACAGTATGGCGAGCGAATCATCCTGAAAGACCTCGACTGGACCGTGGCCAACGGCGAGCGATGGGCCCTGAGCGGGCAGAACGGAGCCGGAAAGAGCACCCTCCTGAGCCTGGTATGCGCCGACAACCCCCAGAGCTACGCCTGCGACATCGCCCTCTTCGGCAACCCCCGGGGCAGCGGGGAGAGCATCTGGGACATCAAGAAGCACATAGGCTACGTGTCGCCCGAGCTGCACCGCTCATACCAGCGCGACATGCCGGCCATACGCATCGTGGCCAGCGGACTCACCGACTCCGTGGGCCTCTACGTGAAGCCGCGAGAGGAGGACATGGACAAATGCAAGTTCTGGATGAAGGCTTTCGGACTGGAAGGCCTGGAAGACCGCGGATTCCTCAAGCTCTCGAGCGGAGAGCAGAGGCTGGTGCTGCTGGCCAGGGCCTTTGTCAAAGACCCCGAGCTGCTCATCCTCGACGAGCCTCTCCACGGCCTCGACAACCGCAACCGCAGGCTGGTGAAAGACGTGATAGAGGCCTTCTGCGAGCGGCGCAACAAGACGCTCATCATGGTGACCCACTACAAGGAGGAGCTGCCGGCCTGCATCGACCACAGCATCTACCTGATGCGCCACACGAAGTAAGAAAAAAAAGTTTCCCCATTATATGAGAATCAAGAAATATGCTTTCGCCCTGCTGCTGTGCTGCCTGTACGCCGGGCAGGCAAGCGCACAAGACGTGCTCAACGAGATACTGCGCTCCGCCGACCAGGCGGTAAACGACACCACCAGGAGCATGGAGGCCCGGCAAACGGCCCTCTTCAAGTTTGATGCCATGACGTATATGCGAGACAAGATACTGCCCGCCTACGTGATGCTCGACAAGAAGGCCGACCCCGACACCATCAACCTGAAGATAGACTATCTCAACCGGCAGGCCTACGCCATGAGCGTCTACCTGTCGGTATACCGGAAGCGGCTGGCCGAGGCCAGCCCGAAGAACCGGCCCCTCGTGACCCGTCTCTTCAGGCAGGCCACCATCGACCACAAGGCCTTCGACGACCCCGACACCGCATTCACGATGGCCTACTGCGACACGCCCGGCGCCCCCGTGCCCTTCTGCATCGACTGCGACTGGGTGCAGACGCTGGCCTTCATCCGCAGCATCGACTGGAGGAAGCTTTTCAGTTAAAGAAGTTAAAGGAGTTAAAGAAGTTAAAGGAGTTAAAGGAGTTAAAGAAGTTAAAGAAGTTAAAGAAGTTAAGGGAGTTAAAGGAGTTAAAGAAGTTAAAGGAGTTAAGACAACAGCTTTTGCTATTGAATTCTTCACTCTTGTGACTTCTAACTCCAGACTTCTACTAACGTCTTAACTCCAGACTTCTACTAACTCCTTAACTCCATACTACTTGTCTATTCTGAACCAGTCGGCGTCTATCCAGCCGCGGTTGGCCTTGCCGTCGGGCTCCATGGCCACAAACCCCACCTTGGCTCCTATCCACTTGCCCTCGCGCATGGTGAACTCGTCGCCCGCCTTGGTGTATTTCTTGCCGTCCTTGCTGAAGTAGAACTGCATCTTGCCGGCCTTCACCGCCATGCGCATGTATACAGCCTCGTGGATGGCAGGCTGATAGTCTATTTTGTCGGCCGAGGTAGGCTTCAAGGTCTCCAGCACCTTCACCTCCTCCTTGCCGTTCTTGTCGGCCTTGTGGCAGGTGATCTGCTGCAGCTCGAATTTGTCGCCCACTCTCTTCACCACCAGGGCCGAATAGTCGAGGCCCATCATGATGATGCCGCCCATCTGGTTCTGCTCTTTGGCCGTGAGCTGAAGCTTGGCCGTGGCCGTGAAGTCGTCGGCCGGTGTCTTCTGGAGCAGCAGGTTGGGCACGCTCCAGATGCCGTCGTCGGTCTTGCAGGTGTAGATGCGGAATTTGCCCATGCTTGTGGGCATGCCGTACCACTGCTGGTAGTTGGCGTGCCACTGCCACTGCAGTCCGA
>CAVGLH010000016.1:0-30871 GCA_963630065.1 Bacteroides fragilis
TGAGTCGGATGGATGTTTTTAAGTAACTCCTGTAACTTCATATCTTGTTTCTTTTTGTTACACATTATTATATATGCATCTGTAGCATTGTTTGTCTCTATTCCAGCGTCAGCGAGCATACGGCTCCCTTCTTGATGGGCGTGCCTGCCATAAGGCTTTGCTTCACCACCTTTCCCCTGCCGTAGATTTGGGTCTTGATGCCACGGCTCTCCATCAGGTAGATGGCGTCTCTGGCTCCCATCCCGGTCACATCGGGCACAATGTTCTTGTCGTATAGCCTTTCCTTCACCATCTTCATGGTGTTGTTGGTTGCGTGCTCAGCCTTGCCCCAGATGGGGTTGCCGTCGGCGTAGCTCCCCGACCAGCTCACATTGGTGCGGAAGCCTAGGTGGTTGAGCACATAGTCTGCCGCCAGGATGTTGCCGTTCTTCACGTCGGGCAAGGCTCTGAAGGTGGAGTCGCGGGCATCCTTCACGTCGAGTTTCAAGTTCTGGGCCATGATACCCTCGGCGATGTCGTGGAACACCTTTCCGCTCTGCGCACCTCCCGAGGCAGGTAGCCCCGACTTCTGTATGCACACGATGCAGCTGTAGCGCGGGTTGTCGGCCGGAAAGTATCCGGCGAAGCTCACCAGGTAATTGGTTCCGCCGTTCTTATATCCGCCCGCTCCCTTGGAGATTTGGGCAGTTCCAGTCTTTCCAGCCACCTTGAAGTTGGGCGACCCGGCTCTCTTTCCGAGGCCCACGCTCACCACCTGTTCCAGGATGGTCTGCAGCTCCTTTATGCTTTTCTCCTTGGCGATGTGTTCTCTCATCACTTCGGGCGGGAACTCCATGATGGTCTCCCCGTTTTTCACCACCTTGCTCACCAGTCTGGGCCGCATCATCTTGCCGTTGTTGGCGATGGTGTTGTAGAAAGTGATGGTTGAAATGGGCGGAATCTGCGTCTCATATCCGATGCTCATCCAGGGCAGCGAAGTCCTGGCCCAGTTGTCGTACTGGTTGTGGCTGTTTTTGTGGGGCATTCTTATTCTTGCCGGGCTGGCTCCCATGAGCGGAATTTTCAGGTTGTCGTGCAGTCCCGTGCGGTAGATGCCCTGCACGAATTTTTCGGGGTGGTTGCGGTAGTGGTCGTCGATGATGCGGCTCACGCCGATGTTGGAGCTGTACCAGAGGGTCTGTGCCAGAGTGAGTCTTTGGTAGCCGCCTCTTCTCCAGTTGTGGTCCTTCATGTCCCTACCGTACATGGGCCATATTCCGCATCCCGTGTCCACGGAGTAGGTGGTGTCCACCACGCCGTCGTCGAGGGCCACGAGGATGGAGGCTGGCTTGAACACGGAGCCTGGCTCCAGCAGGTCGCTCACTGCGTGGTTGTGGATTTCCCGGTATTCTCCGTCGAAACATTTTTCCATGTTCACGATGGCCTTTACGTCGCCCGTGGGCACGTCCATTACAATGGCCACGCCCACGTTGGCGTTGATTTCCTTCAGCTCGTCGATGAGCGCGCGTTCGGCCAGGTCTTGTATGCTCACGTCGATGGTGGTCACGATGTCGGCTCCATCGATGGGTGGCGTGTCGGTGATGTCGAGATACTTGTCGCGCACCTTGCGGCGGTGCACGATGCCGTTGGTTCCGCGGAGGATGGAGTCGTAGCTCAGCTCCAGTCCGAAGCGTGCGGTGTCTTTGGCACCAAACATGGCTCCGATGGTGCGACCCGCCAGCGACCCGTTGGGACGTGTTCGGGCGTTGAACTCGTCGCAGTGGAAACCGCCTATCCACGACTTGAGCTTGAACACGGGCAGCGACTTCAGCTCGGCATAGGTGTTATAGTTGATGCGCTTGGGGTAGATGGGCCAGTGTTGGCTCTGCTTGGCGTAGCCCTCGATGAGGTGCTTCTTGAACTCTTCCTGACTTTTCTCTGGGAATATCTGGTGCAGGCACATGGTGATAGAGTCGCACTTGGCATTCCACAGCGAGTCGTTGCCAGAGGCCTTGAGGGCCTTGAAGTCCATGAACACCTTGAACTCGGGTAGCGAGCTGGCCATCAGCTGCCCATTGCAACTGAGGATGTTGCCCCGGTTGGGCTTCACGCTTACGGAGTCTTTCTTCTGCCTCTCGGCCACCTTCATCCAATAGGCCTGCTTCACCGTCATAATGTAAAACGCCTTCCCTACCACAGCGACGGCGATGATGGCCATCACGGCGGAGATGGCCCAGAAGCGGGGGCCTACTTTCTTTTGGTCATACTTGCTCATTCTTCGGGTATGTTTATGATGTAAGGAGGCTGGGTGGCGATGTGCAGGGTGCTGTCCTTACTGCCTTTCAGCATGTCGAGCACGTTGCTCTCACGACTTCTCTCTGTTATCTGGCTGCTGATGGACAGGGCCTTGTACTTGGTGTCCTGCAATTCGTTCTGTAGCTGGTCCAGCTCGATGAGGTCCTTCTGGATGGAGTATCGGTTGGAGATGTATACGATGATGAATCCCACGATGATGATGATGAGCCATATCTGCCGGCGGATAATCTGGGCGTTGAGGATGTCGCCTCCCAGTATCTTGCGCAGGGTGAAGGCGGTGGATCCGATGGCCTCTTCCTCGATGGCCTGCTTGGCTATCGCTTCTTTGAGCATCTCCTCGGCCGATGGGGGTGTCTCTTCAATCTTGAGTGAAGTGTCCTTTACTGGGGCTTCTTCTTTCTTATCGTTGTTCATTTCTTTTCAGCAATTCTTAGTTTTGCGCTTCGGCTTCTGGGGTTTCTCTCTTGCTCGTCGTTGCCGGGCACAATCACCTTGTTGTTGACGAGCCTGAAGGGTGTCTCTGACCTTCCGAAGAAGTCTTGTGCGATTTTTCCTTCCGGGTTGCCGGCTTTCATCACGTTCTTCACGATGCGGTCTTCGAGCGAGTGGTAGGTGATCACCGACAGTCTCCCGCCTGGTTTCAGCAGTTGGGTGGCCGCCTGCAGCATTTCCTTCAGGGCATCCATCTCGTGGTTCACTTCGATGCGCAGTGCCTGGAAGAGCTTGGCCATGTCCTTCTTCTCCCGTTCCCGCTTGAAAAGAGGGTCTACCGCCGATAGGAAGTCCTTGGTGGTGAGGATGGGACTGGCAGCCCTGGCCTTGACGAGTGCCGAGGCGATGCGGCGCGAGTTCTTCATCTCTCCGTAGAGGTAGAAGATGTCAGCCAGCTGGCTCTCCTCGTATTCGTTCACGATGTCGGCGGCAGTCTTTCCGGCCCTCTTGTTCATGCGCATGTCGAGCGGCGAGTCGAAGCGGAAGGAGAATCCGCGGGTCTCGTCGTCGAAGTGATGGCTTGACACGCCCAGGTCGGCGAGCAGTCCGTCGAGACCCTCCACGCCGTAGTAGCGCATCCAGTTCTTCAGATATCTGAAGTTGGAGCACACGAAAGTGAAGCCTGGGTCGGGCACCACGTTGCGCTCGGCATCGGCGTCTTGGTCGAAGCTATAGAGATGTGCTCCGCCGCTGAGGCGCGAAAGTATCTCCCGAGAGTGGCCTCCTCCGCCGAACGTTACGTCTACGTAGGTGCCCCCTGGCTGTATGTTGAGCCCGTCTACGCTTTCCTTGAGCAGTACGGGCACGTGGTATGTTTCTGCTGTCTTGACCATTTACTCTTCGTGTGTACTTATTTAATTAGCAATTCGGGTTCAAAGGTACATAATTTTCCCCATATAGCCACTCTTTTACCCACATTTTTTTTTAAACAGAGCAAAAAACTTGTTTTATGACAATTTTCTAGTTTTTTATTGCTACCTTTGCAACATAATAAAAATTCATGGATGAAGACTTATAACTACACGGATTGTTTATAGAATATGAGACAAAAGAAAGATTTTGTGATCCGCCAGGTGTATGGCATGAGCGGCGTTACGGCGGGAGGAATGAAGGCCTTTGGTTCCAGTAAGTCGGCACAACTCAACGAGACGGCCAGGAAGGATTGCCTGGAATTTGTGGACTCTTGGTCGAAGGAAGGCTTGGTGGAATGACGAAGTATGCTAAATGGTTCTGGCGGCAGATGGAGGGCATCAGGCTCCGACTGATGCTGCGTATCTTCGCCGGGCTTATACAGGTGGGGCTGGGATTGCTGCTTGTGTGGCTCTCGCGCCGGTTTATCGACGTGTCTATCTGGCAGGATGGCATTTGGAGGGATACGGTGGTGCTCCTCTCTGTTGTCACCTTGCTGGTGTTTGTGCGCGAGGTCGTTTATTTCCTTACGAATACGGCCGACTGTCTTTTGGAAAACTCCATGCGCCAGCGCTTGTTCCAACTCGTTTTGGGGCGGAAGATGTATGCGGATGCGGGCTCCCTGCATTCGGGTGATGTCTGTCAGCGGCTGGAGCAGGATGTATATACGGTGGGCATCATCATTACCGAGGTGCTTCCCAACATGGTGGTCACCGTGGCTCAGTTGGTCAGTGCGTTCCTCTTGATGCGCTATTTTGACTCTTGGCTTGCATGGAGCTTGCTGCTTTCCACGCCCGTGGTTGTGGCTACGGCCAAGTATCTGTCTCATAGGCTTAAACAGATGACTTTGGACATCAGGGACGAGGAGAGTATGGTACAGAAATCCATTCAGGAGGGTGTGGAGCAAAGCTTGGCCGTCAAGGTGTTGCAGGGTGAGGGCGTCATGGCCGGAAGGTTGCGCAAGATGCATTCCCGCCTGCAGAGCTTGGTGTTTCGCCGGGTGAGATTCATCTTGGTGTCGCGCCTATTGCTCGGCTTGTCCTTTGGGTTCGGTTATTTCGGGGCGTTTATCTACGGAGGCATCCAGTTGCGCAATGGGGTCATAACCATTGGCGTGATGACAGCCTTCCTGCAGCTTGTTTCCCAGATTCAAAGCCCCATCATGACACTCCTGGGCATGATTCCCCAGCTGATACGTTCGGCTGCAAGCGTGGACCGCATCAGCGAGATTGAACGTCTGGAGCAGGAGCCTCCGCTTGTGCCATCCCTCTTGGGTGACGGCGGCAGCATGGGAATCCGGATGGAAAACGTGACTTATTCCTATCCCGATGCGCATGCCCCAGTCCTCTCCGCCTTCAGCCATGATTTCAAGCCCGGTACGTCTACTGCACTGCTGGGCGAGACAGGACAGGGCAAGACCACTATCCTGCGCATTATCAGCGGCCTCATCGTGCCGCAGCAAGGTAAGATTTCTCTTTATGGCGGAAAAAACGGCGAAGAGGTCTCTGGCATGGAAATGCGCCAGCATCTCGTCTACATCACGCAGGGTAACACGCTGATGAGCGGCACGATACGTGCAAATCTCCTGCTGGCTGCCCCCGAGGCTACGGACGAAGAAATGAACAAGGCACTGCATACGGCCGTGGCCGATTTCGTTTTCGGCCTTCCGGCGGGCATCGACACGGTGATTGGCGAGCATGCGGCCAGATTGAGCGAGGGCCAGGCCCAGCGCATTGCCATTGCCCGAGGATTGATGAGAAAGGGTGAGGTGATGTTGCTTGATGAGATAAGCTCTGCCCTGGATGTAGAGACGGAGAAGGAGTTGTTCCGCCGCCTGTCGGTGAATTTCCCCGACCGGACAATCGTCTGCGTCACCCATCGTCCGGAAGCCGCAAATGCCTGCGATGACATTCTGCGGCTTGGATAGATGAGGGGAGTGTTATTTGAGCCACCCGCAACGCTTGCCCCAGTCTTCCATTACTTGGATGCGCCATCGGGCCACTGTTTCTGCGCCTTGGCATTTCTGGCGCGAGGAATAGAGCGAGGCATCTGTGCAGTCGCTCCACCAGGTGTCGCCCACTTGGTAATCTGTGGGGCGCTGCTTTCCGGGAAAAACATTCTCTACATAAAATTCGCCGCTCTGATTGGGGAATCCCTTGATGTCGGCTTCTATGGTATATTTGGCTACGCCGCATTTGTACGTGGCGTAGCGGCACATGTATCGTCCCTTGCCCAGATAGTATACCGGCCATTTCTGCTTGTCAACGGTCAAGAAGCCCACTTCGTCGTCGGCTCCCGAAGCCCACTTGGCCTTGACGGGCTGGTAGGTTCCCTTCTTCAGCTTGGGTCCCTTGAACTGCCATTCTATCACACCATCGCGCTGAATGGTGTCCCGGGCCGTCGTGGGGCGGGTGAATACGGCTCGCGAGCTATGGTTGATCTTGACGAACGAGCCTCCCCACGACTCTCTTTCCGGTACGGCAGGGTCTCCGTCCAGCATGTAGAGCAGCGTAGGCGTGTCGCCCAGTTTGGGCTTGCCCTCCAGATAGTTGTAGAAGTCGGCCCCTAGATGTCCGGCCCCCTTTACGTAATAGTCGTAGAAGCCGGCGTTGTGCTTGTCCATGTTTTTATAGTTGGCGATAAAACCACGATACGACTCGTTGTTTTCTATGAACCACAGGTTGGGGAAATGCTCCACGATGTAGCAATAGCTTGGCAGGCTCCATTTCTTGTTGGGGCCTCCTATCCAGTTGATGCGTATTTTCGAGGCGATATCAGGTGCGTCGTGCAGTGCCTGGGCCACGTCGTCCAATCCTCCCCATACCAATACGTATAGCGGTCGCTTGTCTTCCTTTCTTGCACATTTCACAATCCAGTCAGCCCCTTCCGTAGCAGTGGAATAGCCGCAGAGGGGAGCGGCTCCGCGCCGTCCTTGCTTGGTTACGGAGCGCAGTTGGTCGGCCGTGGGCCAACCTTCCGCATGCTTTTTCAGGGTGGGCAGGTCTTGCTCGTAGAGACCTATCATGCGGACGATTTCTCGGTCGTTGCCATCGCCGTAGGAGGGCGATGAAACCAGCCCCTCGGTGTCAAACTCGTTGCAGTAGAGCAGGAAGTGCATCATCGACTGGTTGTCGTCGGGGTCGGTTCCGCCGATGTCGGTGGTGATGAGGATGCGAGGCCGCTCGGGCACAGGCTGCTGTGCCGACAGGGTTTCGGGCGCAAGGGCGCAAAGGCAAGCGAAAGCGATTGCCCGGATTTCCTTCAATTTGATTTGTATCATTCAGATTTTGTTTTTAAGTTGTTTGTTTGTTGTAAGATTGATGATGTTGAATCTGTCAACAGTGTAATTGTTTATTTTGCGTGTCTGGAGAAGATTCTCCTTATTTTACTTTTATCCCTCTTGCTTACAGAGGAATTCCTCGGCTCTCTGCAGGTCTTCGGGCGTGTCGATGCCCACGGTTTCCACGTCGGTGGTTCCCACCTTTATCTTGTATCCGTTCTGCAACCAGCGGAGCTGCTCCAGGCTCTCGGCTATCTCGAGCGAACTTTGCGGTAGCTGCGTGATTTCTCTCAGCACATCCTTGCGGTAGGCGTAGATACCCAGGTGCTTGAGGAAGGGAAAGTGCTGGAGCCAGTCCTCGCGCTCCCTGCCCCTGACGTAGGGGATAACGCTGCGTGAGAAATAGAGCGCGAAGCCTTGGTTGCTCACAGCTATCTTTGGACTGTTGGGGTTCTCCACAGCTTCCATGCTGGTAAAGGCCTTGCCCAGTGTGGCAATCTGCGTGGTGGGGTCGTCGAAGCAGTGGCAGATGGTCTCCAGCTGGCTCTTGGCCACGAAAGGCTCGTCGCCCTGCACGTTGACGATGACATCCCATTCGCCGCCTATCTTTTCGATGGCCTCCTCGATGCGGTCGGTGCCGCTCTTGTGGTCGGTGCGGGTCATTACGGCCTTGCCGCCGAAGCCTGTCACGGCATCATGGATGCGCAGGTCGTCAGTAGCCACGTATGCCTCTTCAAGCACTGCTGCCACTTTTTCATAAACATGTTGGATTACGGGCTTGCCGCCAAGCATAGCCAGCGGCTTGCCGGGGAAACGCGTGGAAGCGTATCTTGCGGGGATGATTCCTATGAATTTCATTATGTCACGTTTTTAAATATTGTATTCCATGATGCGGCCTTATTCGCATCTTTCCACGACGCAAAAGTACAACATTCTTTTGTAATAGCCAAAAAATACCGTCGTTTTTTCTCCGCAGGGCAGGTTGTTTTTCATGTGATTTGTGGCAAAAAGTTTGCAAAAAGCAGATTTTTTGGGCTAATTTGCTTTTTTTATCGGAAAAATGGCACGTATTTGAAAAAGTTGAGCTATTTTTGCACTAGCTTATATAAGTTTTTTGATAAACATGAGTGCAACGATAGAGAAAACGATTGACATTGACAAGATACTCCAGAGCAAGATGGGGAGCAAGGCGAAGTTTGTGCCGCGCTTCTTGGTGTCTTGGCTCAAAAAAATAGTTCACGAGGACGAGGTCAACAAGTTCTTGTGGGAGAGTCGTGATCTTTCCGGCACGGAGTGGCTTGCTGAATGCGTGCGCTATCTGAAGATGGACGTGGAGATTGTGGGGCTGGAGAATCTGCCCGACAAGAACGACGGCAAGCTCTATACTTTCGTCTCCAACCATCCACTGGGCGGTCAGGACGGCGTGTGCCTGGGTTCTATCATCGGCAAGCACTACGACGGCAAGTTCCGCTATCTGGTCAATGATCTCTTGCTCAACTTGCCGGGGCTGAAGCCCGTGAGCATCGGAATCAACAAGACAGGCCGGCAGAGCCGCGACTTCCCGCGCATGGTGGAGGCCGGATTCCAAAGCGACAACCACATGCTCATGTTCCCGGCCGGACTGAACAGCCGAAAGCGCGAGGATGGCTGCATCCACGACCTGCCATGGAAGAAGACGTTCATCTCCAAGAGCGTGGAGTATCATCGCGACGTGGTGCCCATCCATTTCGGCGGCCGCAACTCCGAACGTTTCTATCGCATCGCCAAGTTCAGCGACAAGTATCTGCCCTTCAACCTGGCCATGCTCTTCCTTGTCGACGAAATGTACAAGAACGTGGGCAAGCACTTCCGTATCTCCATCGGAAAGCCCATCCCCTGGCAGACGTTCGACAAGACGAAGACCGCCACTGACTGGGCCGAGTATGTGGAGAACAAGGTTTATGAACTGTAAAAAAGTTATAAAGAATCATATTATATTTAGACACCAGTATGGAAGAAGAAATCATCCAACCCGTTGACCGTGAGTTGCTGAAGAGTGAGCTCACATCCGATAAGCAACTTCGAATGACCAATAAGAGCCACAATGAGATTTACATCATTACGGCCAACGACTCCCCCAATGTGCTGAGGGAGATTGGGCGCTTGCGCGAAATAGCTTTCCGCGAGGCAGGAGGAGGAACGGGCAAGGCATTGGACCTCGATGAGTTCGACTTCGGCGAAAACTGCTATAAGCAGTTGATAGTGTGGAATCCCGAGGCCGACGAGATTATCGGCGGCTACCGCTACCTGCTGGGCAAGGACTGGCAGCTCGACGAGCACGGCCAGCCCAAGCTGGCCACCAGCCACATGTTCCATTTCTCCGACAAGTTCCTGAAGGAGTATATGCCCTACACGGTGGAGCTTGGCCGATCGTTTGTGTCGCTGGAATACCAGAACGTGCGCAAGAACAGCAAGAGCATCTTCGCCCTCGACAACCTCTGGGATGGTCTGGGTGCCCTCACCGTGCTCTATCCCGAGCTGAGATATTTCTTCGGCAAGATGACCATGTATCCTTCCTTCATCCGCCGCGGGCGCGACATGATTCTCTACTTCCTCAAGAAGCATTTCGACGACAAGGAAAACCTCGTGATTCCGATGAAGCCGCTGAAGCTGGAGACCCCAGAGAGCGAGATGGCCGCCATCTTCACCGAGACGGATTTTCGTGCCGACTATCGCATCCTCAACAAGAAGGTGAGGGAGCTGGGATACAACATCCCGCCGCTGGTGAACGCCTATATGAATCTGAGCCCCACGATGAAGCTTTTCGGCACCGCTATCAACTATGGTTTCGGCGATGTGGAGGAAACGGGCATTCTGATAGCCGTCAACGAGATTTTGGAAGAGAAGCGCGTGCGCCACATCAACAGTTTCATCGCCGAGCATCCCGAGGCCCTGAAGATTACGAGCGGCGCCAACAAGATTTTCTACAAGGTTAAGGATAAGGAACAGTAAAAATAAGTTGGTACACGATTTGGCCTGCATGTCCGTTCTGGGCGTGCAGGCCTTTATTCTATAAGGCATCCTGCCAATCCCCATCGTATTTTCGGATAAGAACCACCCCATTTCTAAACTCAAAACCATCTTTGAGTTTTCTTATAAATCGTGCTTTATATATTATTTAAGGTGTAAGAACGTTTTTGGAAACTTGATTTCTTCCATTGGTTTTAAATTCAAGTTTTATTGAAAAAAAAGAGGTTTTTTCTTTGCTGGCAAGAAAATGATGCCTATCTTTGCATCAGGAAACAGAAACAACAGGAAACGGAAACCTACAACAAAACAATAGTATAAACAATTTAAAAAAGAAACGATTATGAAAAAGATATTCAACAACGGTTTGAGAGTTTTCAACACAGCAATGTTCATGACAGCTGTAGTGGCAACAACCCTTTTCGCATCCTGCAGCAAGGACAGCGTAAACCAGAACGACCCGGTTTCGGCCGTCCAAGAAAAGCACGACACCGAGAAGACCGCTGCTAAGGAGAAGACTCCTACCAGACTGAGAGTATACACAAAATTCACCATGAGCAAAGGATTGGAAGACTATCTCGACCTCAAAGTGACGACCAAAGGAACCAACGGCGAAGAATTGCAGAACCTTAGAAGCAATCCATTCAAGAAGTTCGACAACGGCACCACTTCTTACGTTTACTACTACGACAACAAAACAATGCCCGGCGAAACAAGCGCAAAGGTCGACATCACGCTGAAGGACAAGGCGGCAAAACTGCCCGAGGGCGGACTTGACGTAACCATCGGCTATCGCTTTGGCTATTCATTCATGGACGATACCGAAATACCCATCAAGAACGGCGGCCCCCAAACCACGACCAAGTCGCAGACTATCCACGTAGACACTCCCGAGCAGCTTCAGGAGGCTGTGAAGACCATCCTGTCTGCCGCCAACCTTGACAAGGTTCAAACATTCAAGTTTGACACCAAGCTCAACATGACACAGGGCGTGGCACAGCAATAAGATGTATTTATCCTGAAAATCATTGGAAACGAAACATATAGAGTTGGGTTCACAGAATCGTGAACCCAACTCTATATGTTTATTTCTGTGTATTGGTGCCCCCCCGTTTCTTCAATTCTACACAATCGGAAGGCTGATGCCGTTGATTTTCTGATAGATGTCGAGAGCGTATACGTCGGTCATTCCGCTGATGTAGTCCAATACCGCCATGATGCGCTCCTCCAGGTTGGCGTTCTCTATGTCGTACTGGCTGCTCACGCGGCGGATGAGCTGGTGCGAGTAGAAACGGGTGGGGTTGATGGCCGCCTCCACGAACACTTCCATCAGTGTGGCCATGATTTTGTAACCCGATAGCTCGATGTCGAGCACCGGCTTGCTCTGGTAAATCTTAGAAAAAGAGATTTTTTCGCACTCTCGGTAGGCCTGGCGTTGCCTCCCGGAGATGTGGTTGATGAGGCTTCCGTCGAAGGTTCCGGCTAGAATTTCCTCCTCGTGGGCCAGGAATGTGCCCACACACTCGTTCTCCAGTTTGCCGATGGCGCAGGCTCTCATATACACCACCTTCTCGTTTTCATCCGTCAGATTCTCGTCGAGGATGCGCTGGCGGATTTGTTTCTGCACGTCCTCTTCGAAGAAGCTGAGCAGCAAGTGCTCCGTCTCTTCGTAGGAAAGGATTTTCAGCTTGTGGGAATCCTCAATGTCCATGATTTCATAGCAGATGTCGTCGGCCGCCTCCACCATGTAGACCAGCGGATGGCGGGCGTAGCAGAGCGGTTCGCCGAGGGCCGACTTGCGGATGATGCCCAGTTCGTCGGCTATCCTGCGGTAGCTCTCCGCCTCCGAGTGGAAAAAGCCAAACTTGCCGTGGCTGCCCGCCAGGCTGCTGGCGAAGGGATATTTCACGATGGCGGCCAGCATGGAGTAGGTCATCACGAAGCCTCCCTGCCGCCTGCCCTTGAAGCGATGGGTGAGGAGGCGCAGGGCGTTGGCGTTGCCCTCGAAGTGGGTCAGGTCGTCCCAAAACTCGGGCGATACGTTTTTCTTCAAGCTCAGGCCCGCTCCCTCGCTGAAGAAAGTCTGGATGGCTTTCTCCCCCGAATGGCCGAAGGGCGGATTGCCCAGGTCGTGGGCCAGGCAGGCTGCGCTCACGATGGTGCCTATCTCCTCGAAGAGCGTGTTCCCCAGCTCTGGTTTCTTCCGGATAATGCGGTGCGAGATGTCGTTGCCCAGTGACATTCCCACGCTTGCCACCTCCAGGCTATGCGTGAGGCGATTGTGTACGAAGATGCTGCCCGGGAGTGGAAACACCTGGGTCTTGTTTTGCAGGCGGCGGAACGCAGAGGAGAAAATCAGGCGGTCGTAGTCGCGCTTGAATTCCGACCGGTCGTCGTGGCGATCGGCGTGCTTGTGCTCCTGGCCGAACCGCTTGTTAGAGATGAGTTGAGTCCATTCCATAAATCTGCCATATTATTTGTTATATTGGGCAAAAATACATCAATCCGGGGGAAAAACAAAATAAAAATAGATAAAAATCATCATTTTCATTCCTAAAATGCCATTATTCGCCCAAAAATCAGTATTTTTGCAGAAAAAATGAAACAATGCTGAAAGTACAGATTATCAACAAGGGGCACCAGCCCCTGCCAACTTTTGCCACGCCACAGAGCGCAGGCATGGACCTTCGCGCCAACATCGACCAGCCCATCGTGCTCCGGCCTATGGAGCGCCGACTGGTTCCCACGGGCTTGTTTATGGCCCTGCCCGAGGGATATGAGGCTCAGGTGAGACCGCGCAGTGGCCTTGCCTTGAAGCATGGCATTACCGTGCTCAACACGCCCGGCACCATCGATGCCGACTATCGCGGCGAGGTGATGGTGCTGCTCATCAACTTCTCTACCGAGGATTTCGTCATCAACGATGGGGAGCGCATCGCCCAGATGGTGCTCGCCAAGCATGAGCAGTGCGAGTTTGTCGAGGTGGAACAACTCGACGAGACGGAGCGCGGCACGGGCGGATATGGTCATACGGGAGTGAAATAGAAAGACGCTTTTTGAGAAGCATAAAGGGAACGGAAAAGTGAAGACGAATATGAAAAATGTGGCTTTGGCTGTTGTCATCGTGCTGGCAAGTGCGATGGCCTTGCCCTCTTTGGCCCGCAAGAAAAAGGTGGCTGCGCCCGCCAAGGCCGTCGCACCGGACAGCAATACCCTCGGCGCCAACGACCAGAAGCGGTTCGACTATTATTTCCTGGAAGGAGGCCGGCAGATTGCGGCAAAACATTTCTCCGCCGCCTTCGACCTCTTCGAGCATGCCCGCAAGATCAATCCACAGTCGGCCGAGGTGTACTATTATCTGTCGACCTATTATCTCCACCCCTCGCTCAAGAAAGACTCCATCGCCGTGGATTATATGAAGAAGGCCATCGAGCTGAGCCCCGACAATCTCACCTATGTGGAGCGTCTGGCGCAGTATTACCTGGGCAACCAGCAGTATGACAAGGCCATCGATGCCTACGAGCACCTCTATGCCCGTAAGCACAGCAACACCGATGCTCTGCGCATGCTCGTGGAGCTGTATTCGCAGCAGAAAGACTACAAGGCCGTACTCAACACCATCGCCCGACTGGAGGTGGAGGAGGGAGAGAGCGAGCAGTTTGCCCTCTCCAAGATGCGCACCTACGAGCAGATGGGAGATACCAAGGCTGCCTACAACGAGCTGAAGTCGCTGAGCGAACAGCACCCCTTGGACACCAATTACAAGACGATGCTCGGCAACTGGCTCATGCAGCACGACAGGCAGAAGGAGGCCTACAAGCTCTTTCAAGAGGTGCTGAAGGAAGAGCCAGACGATGCCTATGCCCAGATGTCGCTCTACGACTACTACAAGTCGGCAAAGAGCGAGGAGCAGGCCCGGGCGATGCTCGACAAGATATTGCTCGGCAAGAAGACCGACCTGGAGACCAAGGTGATGATGTTCAGGTCGTTCATACAGGAGAATGAAGCCAGCGGGGGAGACTCCACTCAGGTGATAGCCCTCTTCGACCGAGTGCTCGACGTGGCGCAGCCTTCCGCTGACATCGCCGAACTGAAGGCCACCTACATGGCCCTGAAGAAAATGCCCGCCGACTCGATATGCTCAGCCCTCAAGCATACGCTCCGTCTGGCTCCCGACAAGGTGAATGCCCGGTTGCAGCTGATACAGAACCTCTGGAACCAGAAGAAATATGGCGAGGTAATCAGTCAGTCGGAGGCCGCCCACCAGTATAATCCCGAGGAAATGGTGTTCTACTACTTCGGCGGAATGGCCTATTGTCAGGAGAAGGACGAGGAGAAAGCCCTGGAGGAGTTTCGCAGGGGTGTGGCCCAGGTGAAGACTGAGTCTTCGGCCGACCTCGTGTCGGACCTCTATGCAGTGATGGGAGACTTGCTCCACAACAAGGGCGACAAGGCAGCAGCCTATGCCTCTTACGACTCCTGCCTGCAGTGGAAGGATGACAACATTATGGCACTCAATAACTATGCCTACTACATGAGCCAGGATGGAAAAGACCTGCACAAGGCGGAGTCGATGAGCTACAAGACTATCAAGGCCGAGCCCAACAACGCTACCTATCTCGACACCTACGCCTGGATACTCTTCATGGAGGAGCGTTATGCCGATGCCAAGAACTACATGGACGCAGCTCTCAAGAACATTGACTCCACGGAGAACAACAGCGCCGTCCTGGAACATGCGGGCGACATCTACGCCATGAACGGAATGGCCGACGAGGCGCTGGATTTTTGGAAAAAGGCGGCCGATGGCGATCGCAAGACCGCCTTGCTGGAATGGAAGATAACAAACAAGCAATATATCTCGGAAGAGAAATTCAAGAAGATGGAGGTGGCTGCCGAGAAGTCTCGGCAAGGACAGCGGCCCGTCGGCAAAAAGAAAAGAAAATGAATTATGAAGAAGAATAAGTTTTTAGCAGGATGTGCCTTGTGCGCAGCTCTCGCCCTGGCCTCGTGCGGAACAAGCAGGAAGGCTCAGGGCGGCGATACTTCCCAGACACCTGCGGCAAGCCTGCAGACCAAGGCATCTGAGGGTGAGGTGAGCGGACCTTTGCAGAAGCTGGCCTTCGTGCAGAAGGTTTACGACAACCAGGTTTACACCAATAACATCGTGGGCAGCATGTCGTTCAGCCTGCAGGCCGGAAGCAAGGACATCTCCGTGCCCGGCTCGCTCCACATGCGCAAGGACGAGGTGATTCGCCTGCAGCTCTTCATCCCCATCCTTGGCACCGAGGTAGGGCGACTGGAGTTCACCCCCACCTACGTGCTCATCGTGGACCGTATACACAAGGAGTATGTCAAGGCCGATTATACGCAGGTAGACTTCCTGAAGGAGCAGGGCATCAACTTCTATTCCCTGCAGGCTCTCTTCTGGAACCAGCTCCTGGTGCCGGGCGAGCAGAAGGTGTCGGAGTCAGATCTCAAGAAGTTTGATGCCAGTCTCGACGTGGCGGGCGACAAAGTGCCCGTGAGCATCGACTACGGCAACATGAGCTATACGTGGACGGCCAACCGGTCGAACGGTAGAATCAGCGAGGCCAGCGTGGTCTACAAGGATTCCAAGGGGACCTCTACCGCTGGCATCAAGTATTCCGACTTCAAGAGCGTGGGCGTGAAGATGTTCCCCGCCACCCAGAGGCTCTCCCTTTCGGCCATCGTAGACGGCAAGCAGCGCAACGTGAAGCTCAATATGGAGATGAACGACGTGAAGACCGACAGCAAATGGGACACCCAGACCGAACTGTCGAGCAAGTACAAGCAAGTTTCACCAGAGGATGTGCTCGGTAAAATCATGAATATGTAATGAAACGACTATTGTTATTTCTCATAGCCTTGTGTTTCTCGCTGGCTCCCTACGCCCAAAAGGCGACTCGTAAGAAGACCGCCCAGAAGACAGCCACGGCCAGCAGAAAGCAGAAGACAACAGCGAGAACCGCCTATACTGCGACTCGGAAAGCTTCGCGCAAGTCTGCAGGCAAGGCTGCTGCGCCCAAGGCTCCCACTGCCGCTGAGCGAAAGGCGGCCACCTACAGCAACGCCTCCATCAGGGGCTTGCAGGGGCAGCGCGCCGACATCCAGAAGAAAATCAAGGAGCAGGAACTGGCTCTGCGCGAGAACCAGGCCGACGTGAAGAAACGCCTCGAAGACCTGATGGCACTCAATGGTGAAATTGACCAAAGTCAGAAGAAAATAGAGGGCATCCAAAAAGACATTAGTCACATCGATGGAAACATCGGCATCTTACAAGCCCAGCTGAAGACGCTTCAGGAGCAGTTGCAGGACCGCAAGAACAAGTATATCCGTTCCATGCGCTCTATGCGCCGCCACCACACGGTGCAAGACAAGCTGATGTTCATCTTCAGTGCCAAGAACTTGACGCAGATGTATCGTCGGCTCTCCTTTATCCGCCAGTATTCTTCCTACCAGAAGTTGCAGGGCGAGGCTGTAAAGGCCAAGCAGCAACAGGTGAACGACAAAAACAAGCAGCTGCAGAACGTGAAGGGCCACAAGAGCAACCTCTTATATAAAGGCAAGCAAGAGAAGACTGCCCTAGAGGGCAAGCAGACCCAGCAGCAGGAGATGGTGCAAGGATTGAAGAAGCAACAGAAAACCATACAGGCCGTCATCGCCGACCAGCGACAGAAGGACGCGGCAATCAATGCGCAGATTGACCGCTTGATTCAGCAAGAGGTGGCCAAGGCCCGTGCCCGTGCCGCCGCCGAAGCTCAGAAGAAAGCCGCTGCTGCTGCCGCTGCCCAAAGACGCGCAGAGGAATTGGCTCGTAAAAAGGCTGCTGCCGAGGCTGCAGCCAGGGAGAATGCTCGCCGAATAGCAGAAGCTAAGGCTCGTGAGGCTGCCGCCGAGGCTGCTCGCCGAAAGGCTGCCGAAGAGGCAAGACTGGCTGCCGAGGCCGCTCGTAAGGCTAAGGAAGAAGCCGCTGCCCAAGCTGCCGCCCAGGCCAAGGCGAAGGCTCAGGCCAAGGCTCGTGCCGCAGCCGAGGCTGCCCAAAGGGCCGCCGAGGAGCAAGCTGCCCGTCAGGCTGCCGCCGAACAGGCTGCCAGGAAGGCCGAGGCCGACCGTCAGGCTGCCGAGCTGAAGGCCAAGGCCGACGAGGAGCGACAGGCGCGCGAGATTGCCGCCGCCAAGAAAGAGGCGCAGGAGGCTGCCACACTGAGCTCGGTAGACCGTATGCTGAATGGTGGTTTCGAGGCCAACCGTGGCCGTCTGCCCATGCCTATCACGGGCGGCTATCGCATCGTGAGCCATTTCGGCCAGTACAATGTGGAGGGCCTCAAGGGAGTGACGCTCGACAACAAAGGCATCAACATCCAGGGCAAGCCGGGCTGTGTGGCCCGAAGCATCTACGATGGCGAGGTGAGTGCCGTCTTCGGATATGGGGGCATGTGGAACGTCCTCGTTCGCCATGGTGCCTACATCTCGGTATATTGCAACTTGAAGTCGGTAAGTGTACACAAGGGGCAAAAGGTAAGTACCCGCCAGGCACTCGGCGCTGTGGGTTCGGATAATATCCTCCAGTTCCAGCTCCGCAAGGAGACGGCAAAGCTGAATCCAGAGGTTTGGCTGGGGAGATAAAAAGGAGATAAGTAATAACAAAAAAATAAGTTGGTACATTTCTCATACAATTTCTTGTCTGAGTGGTACGGCGGGGGCGCCGTACCTCCTATCATTGCCTTTGCTGGCAAGTGTTGGTAACTGTAGGAGGTACAGCGCCCTCGCTGTACCAATCCAAAGTAACAGTGCCCTCGCTGTACCAAGTTATTTTTTTATCGTCACTTAATCACGTTTTTTACTACACGACGTAGCGTTTCTTGCCTCGAAAGGGCAAAAAACTGCCATGGTTGGGGCAAAATACTGCCCTGGTCAGGCAGTTTTAGGAACAAGGCGTACAAAATCTGGAAATATAGTCCTCTTAGATGGTTGCGCCATCCAGGAGGATTTCGTATTTACTGATGGCATCTGCTATTTCGCTGATGCGTATGAATTCGTCGGCGGAGTGGGAGCGGGACGACTCGCCGGGACCTAGCTTGAACGAGGGGAACGACATGAGGGCCTGGTCGCTCAGCGTGGGGCTGCCGAATGGCTTCATTCCCATCTCCACACACTTCTTGATGAGCGGATGCTCGGGGTCGATGCGGGAAGATTTCAGGCGGAAACTGTGGGCTTTCACCTCGCTCTTCAAGTGCTGGCAGATGAAATCGTATACCTCTTCGTTGTCGTAGAACTCGTTGGTGCGGATGTCTACGAGCATCGTACACTTGTCGGGAATCACATTGTGCTGGGTGCCGGCGTTCACCACGGTGAGCGTCATCTTGGTGGGGCCTAGGAACTCGCTCACCTTCTCAAACTTATAGTCCCTGATCCATCGCATGTCGTCCAAGGCCTCGTAGATGGCGTTTACACCTTCGTTTCTCGCCGCATGGCCGCTCTTGCCGTGGGCGATGACATCCAGCACCATCAGTCCCTTCTCGGCCACGGCCGGTTGCATGCCCGTAGGCTCGCCCACGATGGCCAGGTCGATGTGGGGCAGTAGAGGGAGGGCGCGGCTGATACCGTCTTTGCCCGACACTTCCTCTTCGGCGGAGGCGAGGTAGATGAGGTTGTAGCTCTGCGGTTTCTCCGTGAGCATACGGAACATCTGCAGCAAGGAACACAGACCGCCGCCGCAGTCGTTGCTACCCAGGCCGAAGAGCGTGCCTTCCTCCACATCGGGTTTGAAGGGGTCGCGAGTCCAGGAGGCCACGGGCTTCACCGTGTCGATGTGGGCGTTGAGCAGGAGGGTGGGGCGGTGCTCGTCGAAATGGGGGTCTATTGCCCATACGTTGTTGGTCTCGCGATGTGGCTCGAACCCATAGCCCCTGATGGCTTGCTCCATGATGTCGGCCGCCTCCTTCTCGTCGCGGCTCACCGACGGCGTGGCAATGAGCTTCCTCAGCAGCGCCACCGCCTCGTCCGTGTATTCTTTTTGTGTCATCATAATCTTCCTTTTTTGTAAGTTTTTTGCAAAGTTACGAAAAAAAGAGCGTATAATGTGGAAAAACTATCATTTTATTTTGTGTTCTTAACAATTTCTATTATCTTTGCATCAGATATATAATTAATAAAGTTATGCAAATTAATAGTCATCTTTCGGTCCTGATTCACGACCTGGCGAAAAAATGGGGAGATAAGCCTGCGCTTACCTTCAAGAAGTTTGGTGGCGACCAATGGCAGTCGGTTTCATGGAATCAGTTCTCGCTGAGAGTGAAACAAGTGAGCAACGCACTCCTCAACCTGGGGGCGAAGCCTTTGGACAAGATTGCTGTATTTTCGCAAAACTGCGTGCATTATCTCTACACCGACTTCGGTGCATACGGCATCAGGGTGACCTCCATCCCCTTCTATGCCACCAGCAGCGAGCAGCAGATACAATATATGATCAACGATGCCCAGATTCGTTTCCTCTTTGTCGGCGAGCAGGCTCAATATGACAAGGCGCACCGCGTCTTCGCCCTCTGCCCTACGCTGGAGCGCATCGTGGTGTTCGACTCCAGTGTGCGCATCAGTACCCACGACCCGTCGGCCCTCTACTTCAAGGATTTTCTGGCCCTGGGCGAGAAACTGCCACGGCAGTCGGAGGTGGAGGAACTCTACAAGCAGGCGAGCATGGACGACCTCGCCAATATCCTCTATACCAGCGGAACTACGGGCGACAGCAAGGGCGTGATGCTTACCTACGGGCAGTATTACGCCGCCTTGAAGGCCAACGACGAGTGTGTGCCGGTGTCGGATAAGGATAGGGTGATCAACTTCCTCCCCTTCACTCACATCTTCGAGCGAGGATGGGCTTACCTCTGTCTGAGCGAGGGCGCACACCTCTTCATCAACACCGATCCGCATGAGATACAAGACAGCATGCGCGAGGTGCACCCCACCTGTATGAGCAGTGTGCCCCGATTTTGGGAAAAGGTGTACATCGCTGTGAAGGCCAAGATGGACAACGCCGGCCCTGTGCAGCAGAAGCTTTTCCAGCATGCCCTGGCCATAGGCCACAAACGCAACGTGGAGTATCTGGCCAACGGTAAGCGGGTGCCGCTCACCCTGGAGCTGCATTACCAGATGGTGAACAAGACCGTGCTGAGCCTGGTGCGCAAGCAGCTGGGACTGGAGAACCCGAACATCTTCCCTACGGCAGGCGCCTATGTAAGCCCCGAGGTAGAGGCGTTCGTCCACTCCGTAGGCATCGGTATGGTGGTGGGCTATGGCTTGACGGAGAGTCTTGCCACCGTGTCATGCGACCATCTCAACAAGAAATATACGCTGGGTTCGGTGGGCCGCCCCATCTCCAGCATCCAAATCAAGATAGGCGAAAACAGCGAGGTGCTCCTCAAGGGCCCTACCATCACGCCGGGTTATTATCATCGCGACACCACCAATGCGCTGGCATTCGACGAGGATGGCTTCTTCCATACGGGAGACGCCGGCTATCTGAAAAATGGGGAACTGTTCCTCACGGAGCGCATCAAGGACTTGTTCAAGACATCCAACGGCAAGTATATCGCGCCGCAGCAGGTGGAGTCGCTGCTCTTGGTAGACAAGTTTATCGAGCAGGTGGTGGTCATCGCCGACCAGCGCAAGTTTGTCTCCGCCCTCGTGGTTCCTGAGTTCCGCATGGTGGAGGACTGGGCGCGCGAGCATCATTTGTCTTTTGCCAGCCGTGAGGAATTGTGCGCCAACGAGAAGGTGCGCAAGATGTTGATGGACCGCATCAAAATCTTGCAGCAGCACCTGGCCTACTATGAGCAAATCAAGCGCATCACGCTCCTTGCCCACCACTTCTCCATGGAGTCGGGCGAGTTGACCAACACGCTGAAGATTCGTCGCTCCATCATCAACAAGAACTACAAGGAGTTGATAGATAAGATGTATGAGGAATGAGCGGGAGAATGATAAGTGGGAAATGTTAAGTGTTAAATGTTAAATGTTAAGTGCTGAATGATTACAGCTGATCAATTAAAAGATGTGATGGACCGTGCCGACGCACTCCATCGCTATCTCAATATAGACCAGAAGAAGGTGGAGTTTGAAGAAGAACAGCTCCGCACACAGGCTCCTGATTTCTGGGACGACCCCAAGTATGCGCAGGAGCAGATGAAGAAGGTGAAGGGTATACAGAAATGGCTAGACGGCTACAAGGAGGTGCGCCTCTATGCCGACGAACTGCAGTTGGCCTTCGACTTCTATAAGGACGAGATGGTGACCGAGGAAGAGGTGGATGCCGACTACGCCAAGGCCATCAAGGCCATCGAAGACCTGGAATTGAAGAATATGCTCCGCCAGGAGGAAGACCCGATGGAGTGTGTGCTCAAGATCAACTCCGGCGCTGGAGGCACGGAGAGCCAGGACTGGGCGCAGATGCTCATGCGTATGTATATGCGCTGGGCCGAGGCCCATGGCTACAAGGTGACCGTGACCGACTTGCAGGAAGGCGACGAGGCAGGCATCAAGAGCGTGACGATGACCATCGAGGGCGGTGAGTTTGCCTATGGTTATCTGAAGAGCGAGAATGGTGTTCACCGTCTGGTGCGTGTGTCTCCATTCAATGCGCAGGGCAAGCGAATGACTAGTTTCGCTTCCGTCTTCGTCACACCGCTGGTGGACGACACCATCGAGGTATATGTAGACCCTGCCAAGCTCTCTTGGGACACCTTCCGCTCCAGCGGTGCTGGTGGCCAGAACGTGAACAAGGTGGAGTCGGGCGTGCGCTTGCGCTATTGGTACACCGACCCTGACACGGGCGAGGAAGAGGAAATCCTCATCGAGAACACCGAAACCCGCGACCAGCCCAAGAACCGCGCCAAGGCATTGCTCCTCTTGAAGAGCCAACTCTACGACCGCGCCATGAAGAAGCGCCTGGAGGCCAAGGCTAAGATTGAGGCGGGCAAGAAGAAGATAGAGTGGGGAAGCCAGATACGCAGCTACGTGTTCGACGATCGCCGTGTGAAAGACCATCGCACCAACTATCAGACATCCGATGTTGACGGCGTGATGGACGGCAAGCTGGACGATTTCATCAAAGCCTATCTCATGGAATTTCCAACGAGTGACAGTGAAGAGTAAAGAACGAAGAGTGAAGAAATAAAATGCTTCGCTCTTCGAACAACAATAATAACCTAAAAACAATACGACTATGAGCAGTAACAAAGACTTAAGAAGAGCCAAGCATGAGGCTTATGAAAAGAAACAGGCCGAAACAGGCGAGAATGTGATCAAGTGGATTTTCGGAGTGTTGATAGTATTGGCCATTTGCTTCGCCGTTTATTCGGCTACTATTGCGTAGTGACTACCGAAAGATAAAGGGTCTGGAGCAGAAACTCCAACTTCAGACTTCTAACTTCTAACTTAAATAAGATGAGTGGACTGGAAATAGAACGGAAATTCCTCGTCAAGAAAGGCGACGCTTACAAGAGTGCCGCCTTTTCAAGCAGTCATATTCAGCAGGGCTACATCCCTGCCGAGGGGGCTACGGTGAGGGTTCGCACACGCGACGACAAGGCTTACCTCACCATCAAGGGCAAGTCGGTGAACGGCGGAATGACCCGCTATGAGTTTGAGAAAGAGATTACGATGGACGAGGCCGAGCATCTCTTGCAGCTTTGCCAAGGCGGTGTCATCGACAAGCGACGCTATCTGGTGAAGAGCGGCAATCATACCTTTGAGGTGGACGAGTTCTTTGGAGATAACGAGGGCTTGGTGATGGCTGAGGTGGAGCTTTCGAGCGAGATGGAAGCCTACGAGAAACCCGACTTCATCGACCGGGAAGTGACGGGCGACAAACGCTTCTACAACTCCCATCTTTTGACAAATCCGTTCTCCAAATGGCGTGATTCTATCTGATTTTGCATAAATATTGATGCTTTTCTTGTATTTTGCTTTCAAATTGTACGTTATTCTCGGAATTATTTTATAATTTTGCAGCATATTTGAAGAATAACGTTAAGAAAACAAATACGAGAAAGTAAGAAAATGGCAGACTCAAGCAGAGGAAGTTTTGGCAGCAAGATAGGATTGATTCTTGCTACCGCAGGTGGTGCCGTAGGCTTAGGCAATGTGTGGCGCTTCCCTTATATGGCTGGCCAGGAAGGTGGCGCAGCCTTTATTTTGGTTTACATCGGGTGCGTGCTCTTGCTGGGCATCCCCTGTATGGTTTCTGAGTTTATCATCGGCCGCCATGGTGCCTCCAATACGGCACGTGCCTACACCAAGCTGGCGGGTGGCAAGCCTTGGAAGTGGATTGGCTACCTGGAGGTGCTCGCAGGATTCTTGATTACAACCTATTATGCCGTGGTGTCGGGCTGGTGCCTGCAGTATGTGTATGCTAGCATTATGGGCGAGTTGCACGGTGACCCGGCCTTTGTGGCCCGGTATTTCCAGGAGTTCTCCACCGATGCCGTACGTCCCGTGCTGTGGACGGTGGCCATCTTCCTGATTTGCCATTTCGTGATTATCCATGGGGTGCGCGGTGGCATCGAAAAGGCTTCCAAGGTGATGATGCCTCTGCTCTTCATCCTGTTGCTCATCATCGTGGTGGCGGCTTGTCTGCTGCCTGATGCCGGCAAGGGCGTGGAGTTCTTGCTGAAGCCCGACTTCTCCAAGGTAGACCGCAACGTTTTCCTCAATGCCATGGGGCAGTCATTTTATTCCTTGAGCATCGGTATGGGCTGCATCTGTACCTATGCTTCCTATTTCAGTCGCCAGACCAACCTCTTCAAGTCTGCCGTGCAGATTTCTGTCATCGACTTCTTTGTGGCAGTCTTGGCTGGACTGATGATTTTCCCTGCGGCATTCTCTGTGGGCGTTTCGCCAGATAGTGGTCCTTCGCTCATATTCATCACTCTTCCCAATGTCTTTAACCAGGCTTTCTCCGGGATGCCCGTCCTGGGCTGGGTTGTTTCCCTGCTCTTCTACGTGCTGCTGTCGGTGGCAGCCCTCACGTCCTTGATTTCGCTCCACGAGGTAAACACTGCGTTCCTCTACGAGGAGTTGAAGATGGACCGCAAGAAGGGTGCCGCCATCGTCACTGTGGTTTGTGCCGTCATCGGATCTTTTTGCTCGCTTTCGCTTGGAGCTACCGACGTGCTCACGTTTATGGGCAAGACCCTCTTCGACTGGTTCGACTTTGTGACGGGACAGATTTTCCTGCCCATCGCGGGCTTCTTCACCTGTCTGTTCTTGGGTTGGTACGTGCCTCGCAAGACGGTGCAGGACGAGTTCACCAACTGGGGCACTCTGAAAGGCCGCCTCTTTGGTGCGTATCTGTTCTTGATAAAATACGTTTGCCCAGTGTTGATTCTCCTGGTGTTCCTGAATCAGCTCGGCGTGTTCGGATAAGCTATATATATTAATGTATAATGGAAAATAGAGGAAATTTCGGTAGTAAGTTGGGCGTCATCTTGGCTACGGCTGGCTCGGCAGTAGGCTTGGGCAACGTGTGGCGTTTCCCATATATGACGGGACAGAACGGTGGTGCAGCCTTCATACTCATCTACTTGTTGTGTATCATCTTGCTAGGTTTGCCCGGCATGATGAGCGAGTTCATCATCGGTCGCCACTCGGCCTCCAATGCCGCCCGTGCCTACACCACGCTGGGTGGGCACAAGGCTTGGGGCGTAGTGGGCTTTGTGGGCGTGATTACTTCCATGATAATTCTTGGTTTTTATGCCGTGGTGGCGGGCTGGTGCATGCAGTATCTCTTTGCCAGCATCATGGGTGGCGTGCATGGCGACCCTGAGTATGTGAAGAGCTATTTTCAGTCGTTTGCCGCCGACCCGGTGAAACCAGCCCTTTGGACGGTGGCTTTCATCCTTCTCACCCATTTGGTGGTGGTGCGTGGCGTGCGCAACGGCATTGAGAAAGCGTCCAAGATACTGATGCCCCTGCTCTTCGTGCTCTTGGTCATCATCGTGATAGCTTCGTGCTCGCTTCCGGGGGCGATGAAGGGCGTGGAGTTCTTGCTGAACCCCGATTTCTCCAAGGTAGACGAGAATGTGCTGCTGGAGGCTTTGGGACAGGCGTTCTTCTCGCTGAGTCTTGGCACGGCCTGTCTCTGCACGTATGCGTCTTATTTCACACGCCAGACCAATCTCCTGAAGTCGGCCACCCAGATTGCCACCATCGACACCATCATCGCTGTCTTGGCGGGCTTGATGATTTTCCCTGCGGCCTTCTCTGTAGGTGTGAATCCCGACAGCGGTCCGTCGCTCATTTTCATCACCCTTCCCAATGTGTTCCAGCAGGCTTTCGGCAATATGCCCGTGGCAGGCTACGCTATCTCTGTGCTCTTCTATGCCTTGTTGGTGCTGGCGGCCTTGACCTCCACCATCTCTATGCACGAGATAGGTACAGCCTTCTTCTATGAGGAGGGCAAGATGAGCCGTGCCAAGGGGGCTTGGATTGAGACTGTGGCTTGTTGCGTCATCGGCATCGTTTGCTCTCTCTCACAGGGTGCGATAGAGGGACTCGGCTTCTTTGGCAAGGATTTCCTCACCAATTGCGACAACTTCACCTCGCAGTTGCTCATGCCGATTGGTTCATTGGTCACCTGTCTGTTCCTGGGCTGGTATGTGCCCAAGAAGGTGGTGAAGGATGAGTTCACCAACTGGGGCACAGTGAGCGGTGCGCTCTTCCCTGTGTTCCTCTTCATGATTCGTTTCGTGAGCCCTATCTGCATCTTCCTAATATTCCTGCATCAGATGGGAGTCATCTAAACACTGATAAAAAGATACGAAAAAGAAAAAGCCGAATCTCGAAAGAGACTCGGCTTTTCTGTGGTACCACCAGGAATCGAACCGGGGACACAAGGATTTTCAGTCCTTTGCTCTACCAACTGAGCTATGGCACCGTACTTATGGAACAAATGGGTGATTTCTCATTTGCGGGTGCAAAGGTAGTGCTTTTATTTCGTTTCTGCAAATTTTTTGCGGATTTTCTTTCAAGAATATGCAAAAAAATGCCTTTTTATTTTGTTTTTTCTAGAATTTACTGTACCTTTGCACCGCAAATCGGGATTTAGCGCAGTTGGTAGCGCACGTCGTTCGGGACGATGAGGTCGCTGGTTCGAGTCCAGTAATCCCGACTTTTATCTTAACAGAAATCGATGAGCTTATGGGCAAGTTGAAGGATCTCTTTTATTTGCAGCGCAACGATCGTCAAGCCATCCTTGCCATAATGTTTGTGATGCTGGTTGGCATCGCCTTTTTCCTTATGTTGGAGAAAGTGGATTCCCTAGGGTCTTCATCGACATCTGTCTCCCAATCTTCTTCCACCGACAGCATTATCCATCATGCCACTCGTGAAAAGCCGGCTTATGCAAGGAGCGCAAGCGGCGTACATGAGGTGTTTGCCTTCGACCCCAACACTGCCACGCCAGAAGACTTCGAACGGCTGGGACTGGAGAAATGGCAGGTGAGAAGCATCATGAAGTATCGCAGCAAGGGAGGTGTCTATCGGGAACCTGCCGACTTTGCGCGTGTCTACGGTCTCACAAAGAAACAGTTTGAAACCTTGCTGCCCTTTATTAGAATAGGTGAGGACTATCAGGCTGCGTCCAAGTTTTATGGCCGTTCCTCTTCCTATGGCGACTATGGAAATCGGGCCGAGACAAATGGCAAAAACACTGCCGCTGAGGCTTCTGCCTCTTCAGAACAGTCAGTATATAGTTATCCCCATAAGCTCCGAGCCGGGGAGCGTATTTCGGTGAATACTGCCGATACGACAGAACTAACTCGTATTCCCGGTATAGGGAGTTATTATGCGAAGAGCATCGTTCGCTACCGCGATCGCCTAGGCGGCTTTGTTTCGCCCAGTCAGGTGCTGGAGGTGAAGGGCGTGCCGGAAGAGGTGGTGGATTTTATCACTGTAGATGCGAGCCGGTTGCGGAAAATGGAAATCAACAAGCTTTCCATCGACCAGCTGCGCAGTCATCCTTACTTGACTTTCTACCAAGCCAAGGAAATCTTTGACTACTGCCGCCGCAAAGGTCCCATCAAGGACATCGGGGAGCTGAGGCTTCTCAAGGAGTTTCCGCCGGCTGCGATAGAACGGCTCAAGCCCTACTTGTCTTATGAGTAAGCAACAGACAAAAACTATATGCATTGAATAAACAATATCATGACAATCAAGATGAACAAAAGATTTTTCATAACAGGGGCGATAGTTCTTGCCCTGCAAACCACAGGCATGGCGCAGTCACGCAAGGTAATCAACTTGCCATCGTGGGACTTTTCCCGCGACGGCAAGGTTTGGGAACAGGTGAGCGTGCCCCACGACTGGGCCATCAGCGGTCCCTTCGATAAGAAATATGACCTGCAGATGGTAGCCATCGAGCAGAATGGCGAAAAGGAGAAGACAGAGAAGTCGGGACGCTCAGGTGCCTTGCCCTGGATAGGGGAGGGAATGTATAAGATGAACTGGACTGCCCCCAAGGGATACAAGCGGGCGGTATTGGTCTTCGACGGAGCCATGAGCCAGCCTGTAGTGAGCGTGAATGGCAAGGAGGCGGGCAAGTGGGCCTATGGCTACAATGCTTTCCGCATCGACATCACCCCCTACATCCAGTTTGGCAAGAGTAATCAGATAGAGGTTCACCTGAAAAATGTGGAGGAGAGCAGCCGCTGGTATCCGGGCGGTGGTCTCTATCGCCCCGTTGAGGTGGAGCTTTATGGCAACGAGAATTTCTCTACCTGGGACACTTTCGTGAGAACGTTGAAGGCCGATAAGCAGGAGGCTGAACTGGAGGTGAATGCACGTTTGGAGGGAAAACTGGGTAAGAAGGGAAAGACCCTAGTCCAGGTGATAGACAAGCTAGGCATCCTTTGTGCCGAGCAGACTATCGACGGTGCTTCATCAGACATCAAGACAACCCTGAAAGTGGCCAGCCCTCATCTATGGTCGCCCGAAGACCCCTATTTATATAATGTGAGGCTAACCCGTATCGAGGGCAAGAAGGTAGCCGACGTACAGACCGTAAGAACTGGCATCCGCACCATCGCCGTGAGCAAGGACAACGGATTCCAGCTCAACGGTGTCTCCCGGAAAATCAAAGGTGTTTGCTTGCACCACGACTTAGGCCCTCTTGGTGCGGCAGAGAACAAGGCTGCGCTCATCCGCCAAATCAAGACGATGAAGGCGATGGGTTGCGACGCTATCCGCACCGCCCACAACATGCCCAGCACCCTGCAGATGGAATTGTGCGACTCGCTCGGCATGATGGTGATGGCAGAGAGCTTCGACATGTGGATCTATCCCAAGTGCAAGAACGGCTACGCCAAGTTCTTCAAAGAGTGGAGCGACAAGGACATCACCAATCTCGTGAAGCACCATCGTAACCATCCTAGCATCGTGATGTGGAGCATCGGCAATGAGATTCCCGAGCAGTGGAGCGAGGAGGGCGTGCAGATAGCCAAGCGCTTGCAAGACCTCTGCCATCAGTTGGATCCCTCCCGTCCCGTAACCCAAGGCATGGACAAGGCCGAGGCTGCCCTGAAGAGCGGCTTCGCGCAGACAATGGATGTGCCCGGCTTCAACTATCGTGTGCATAAATACACGAAGAGCATCGGGCAGCTGCCGCAGGGCTTCCTCCTCGGTTCGGAGACGGCTTCCACCGTCAGCTCGCGAGGCGTGTATAAGTTCCCCGTCAAAGTGGGCTACAACGACCACAATCCCTATCCCGACGGACAGTGCTCCAGCTATGACACGGAGTATTGCTCCTGGAGCAATCTGCCCGACGATGACTGGAAGATGCAGGACGACTACAGTTGGGTAATCGGCGAGTTTGTATGGACGGGTTACGACTATCTCGGCGAGCCTTCGCCCTACGACACCTATTGGCCTTCGCGCAGCAGCTATTTCGGCATCTGCGACCTTGCCGGTCTTCCTAAGGACAGATATTATATGTATCGTGCGCGCTGGAACGACCACGAGCACACCACCCATCTCCTTCCCCATTGGAATTGGGCTGGCCGTGAGGGAGAAGTGACTCCAGTGTATTGCTATACCGATGGCGTGGAGGGCGAACTCTTTGTCAACGGCAAGAGTCAAGGAAGGATTCGCAAGGACAAGGCTTCCCGTCTTGACCGCTACCGCCTTCGCTGGAACGACGTGAAGTATGAGCCGGGAGAAATCCGCGTGATCACCTACAACCAGTATGGTGAAAAGGTGGGCGAGGACGTAAGGCGCACAGCTGGAGAACCCACAGCGATGAAGTTGGTGGCTGAATGTCCCGACAACGACCGCATGGACTACGTGACTCGCAATGGTGTGCTCCACAAGATAGAGAACACCCTGAAGGGAGATGGCAACGACCTGGCCTTCGTCACCGTGAGCTTGCTCGACAAGGACGGCAATGAGTGCCCCTTGGCCGATGACGAGCTGACCTTCGAGGTTTCTGGGGCAGGAACGTTCAAAGCCGTTAGCAACGGCGATGCCACCTCGCTCGAAGTGTTTACCCGGCCCCAGATGAAGCTCTTTTCGGGCAAGCTGGTGGTAGTGGTGCAGAGCAAGGTGCAGAAGGGCGACATCATCCTGAAGGTAAAGGATGCCAAGCGTAACATCGAGAAGACACTTACCCTCAAGGCGGTATAGAGGCAATGCAGACGTTTCCGATATTGACGATAACGGGTTCCGACAGCACGGGCGGCTCTGGTGTGCAGGCTGACATCAAGACGATTTCCGAGCTGGGCGGCTATGCAGTCTCGGCGATAACCAGCATCACAGTGCAGAATACCCTGGGCATTCAGGAGTTCTTCGATATTCCAGCCGATATTGTGTCGGGACAAATCGAGGCTATCATGAACGATGTGCAGCCTGGCATCGTGAAGGTGGGTATGGTCCGTAGGGTGGAGACACTCAACGTGGTGATTGACGCTTTGACGAAATATCGTCCCGATTATATTGTATATGCTCCAGTCATCTGGTCGAGCAATGGCGATAGTTTGATGACGGAGAATGTGGTGACGCAAATCAAGTTTCGCCTCTTGCCCCTCTGCTCGGTGGTCGTGGCGAGGAAGAAGGAGGGTGAGATCATCCTTCAGAATACGCGCCAACTACTCTCTGCAGAGCATAATGGACTGAAAGTCTATCGCCTCGATAACGCCAATTCGCATGGTCTCTCCAACCGGTTCTCCTCGGCGCTTGCCGTCTATCTGAGCCAAGGCAAGGGAATGGACGAGGCTTTGGCGATGGCGCAGGATTTCATCAATGTGGAGTTGGTGAGAGAGGGAAACTTGCAGGGCAGAAGCTCCGAACTCTATAACCAGTTCATCTCCCAGGTGGTGAACTTCTGCCGCAACTACAGCGATGTCCACTTCTATGCCGACCAGCTCAACGTGAGCAGCCGCTATCTTGCCCAGGTAACTCGTCGCATTTCGGGCAAGACCCCTAAGAACATCATCGACGAGTATATTGTGAAGGAGATAGAGCGCGAACTCTCCACCACCTCACAGACGGTGCAGGAAATCGCCAACACTTTCGGCTTCTCCTCGCAGGCTCATCTCACCAAGTTTTTCAAGAAGATGAAGGGCATTACGCCTTCTGCTTTTCGGCAGAAAGGTTAGACGTAGGATTCCCAAGGGTATAAGGCTTCGATAGAAAACGAGGCTTTGCACTTTTGGGAATTTTGCTTATATTTTTTAGAATGTGCTTTTACACAAACTGACGCAAAGTTTGCAATTATCAGAACATTCTTTTTGGAATTTACCGAAAAATAGTTCCTTTGCAGCCATAATCAATAAAAAACAATAGAATTATGGCAGAAAATAGACAAGAGTTGAACCGCAA
>CAVGLH010000017.1:0-28859 GCA_963630065.1 Bacteroides fragilis
AAGACCACGACCATTACTGCAAGGTGTTGGCGGAGTGGTTGATGACACACAAGTAACTAAGATAAAATAAGAAAGATATGATGAAAATGAAGAAATCCTTATCCCTTACGGGGATGATGCTCCTGGCTGCACTGGCCGGACAGGCGCAGAACTTTGATGACAATTTCGAAGACAAGACACTGCGCCTCGACTATATCGTGGCCGGCGACAGTGTGAACCAGGCCATCTATTTTGAACAGGCTTACACCAACCCCAAGTGGGCGGGTAGAAAGACCCGTCTGTCGGAGAAATTCCTCAATGGAAATGGACAGGTGACGGTCTATGAGAAGGGTACCGACAAGGTGCTCTACGTCAATACCTTCTCCACGCTCTTCCAGGAGTGGCAGCTCACCCCCGAGGCCAAGCAGTTGCAGAAATCCTTTGAGAGCAGTTTCCTCGTTCCCTTCCCAAAGAAACCAGTCGACGTGAGCATCACCCTCACCGATACCCATCAGAAGGTGACAGCCCAGCTGCGCCACACCGTAGACCCCACCGACATCCTCATCCGACCCTTGGGTGAGAACGGAATCCCCTACAAATACATCGTTAAGAGCGGCACCCCCGCCGACTGCGTGGACATCGCCATCATCGCCGAGGGCTACAAGGAGAGCCAGATGGACAAGTTCTACAAGGATGCCCAGCGCGCCGCCGATGCCCTGTTAGGTCATGAGCCTTTCACCTCGCTCAAGGACCGATTCAACATCGTAGCTGTGGCTGCTCCCTCGCACGACGAGGGACCGAGCACTCCTCGCGACAACAAGTGGAAGAACACACAGGCCAGTTCCCATTACGACACGTTCTATTCGGCCCGTTACCTCACCACCAGCAAGATACACCACATCTACGACGAGCTGAGCAATGTGCCCTTCGAGCAAATCATTGTGCTCGTGAACACTCCCACCTATGGTGGCGGCGGCATCTATAACCAGGTTACTCTATCCACTTCCGACCATCCTACTTTCAAGGAGGTGCTGGTGCATGAGTTCGGTCACGGCTATGCCGGACTGGGCGATGAGTATTGCTATGACGAGAACGATCCTATGTACCCTAGCGACACTGAGCCTTGGGAGCCCAACCTCACCACGCTGAAGGACTTCCAAAGCAAGTGGGCCGACATGATGCCCAAGGGTGCGAAGATTCCTACGCCACTGGCCAAACTGCCTGACTACAAGAACCTCAAGAACGACAAGGAGCGCAAGAAGCTCAATGATGCAGTGATGAAGGTAGGCGTGTTCGAGGGAGCCGGCAACCAGACCAAGGGTTGCTACCGTCCCGCCCAGGTGTGCCGTATGCGCATTAATGAGGTGGACGACTTCTGCCCCGTGTGCCAGCGCGCCATCCGCCGCATCACCGACTTTTATACAGGGAAGTAAATCCAAATGGAGAAGGTTTAATGCCTTGTAACTATAAAACAAAAGGGATTGCACTTTGCTAAGTGCAATCCCTAATTGGTTTATAAGAGGGTTGTTCTCTCTGCTTACTTAATGTACTTCTTGCCGTTCTTGATGTAAACCTGGCCCTTTGCCGGAGTCTTGATTTCCATACCACGGAGGTTGTACATCTTGCCATCCTTGCTGCTCTTCACCTGGATGTTGTCAACACCAGTGAAAGTGTCAGAGTCAACGAAGGTAACGTTGAAGACATACTGCTTGTTGTTAACTTCGAAACAGAATGAGGTGTTAATCTTCCAAGTGTCGGCCTCTGGAGTCTTGTTGAGGAATGCTGCCCATATGTTATCTCCATTGTATGCGATACCATATGTTCCGTCACCATTTGCATCAACATAGCCATCCTGGTTGAAGGTGTAACCTGAAGATAGACTGATGTTGCTGTTGCTGTAGATGCCTGAAGACGTGATGGCCTTGAAGTAATGGTTGTCGTCATTCAGCAATTCATCAACGCTTACACCCAATGCTTCCGCAGCCTTTGTGAGATCCACATTGAATGGCTTCTCGTCTCCATCTTGGCTTTCCACATACAGGCTCTCTGTGCCTACAGTCTCAGCCTGTTTGATTTCGCTGACGAATGAGATGTTGATGTTGATCTTAATCATCTTGTAGGTATCGTCATTGACAAGATACAAGCTTGCCTTGTATGTATCGCCAACATTGTTGATGTTTGGAACCTGGAAGACGGCAAAGTCTCCGGTTGACAAACCGTTTTGGTCGCTTTGGAGCCAGCAGATACCAACAGGTGCTTCTGCACTGCCACTCCACAAGTGTCCCTGACCGTCCTTGCCGAGCCATACGCCTGGCTTAGGATCGCAAGCATATACTGAATATGGAGAGTAGAGCTTGCCGTCAACCTTCAAGCTATCTGCCAAGTCGCAATACAGAGTAGGGGTAGAGGTGCCAATCAATTCTTCGCACTCTGCTGCTGTCAGCGAGAATGTGGTCTGGTTGTTGTCGGTGATGTAAGCATCAGAGCTGACAATGACTTGCTTTGCAACTGTCTTTTCGGCAACAATCTCCCATGTGTCGTGTGTAGCCTGCTGCTTCTCTACGACATTACACTTGAAGGTGAGTGTATAGTATTTTGTACCTGCTACATAGTAAACCTTGGAGGTATAAGAAGTGCCAGCCTTTTGGTGCAAGCCTGCAAAAAGACCTACGCCAATTACGCTTGGGTCACCCGATGTCTTGTATGTGACGAACAGTGGGCTGGTGTCGGCATCTTTCCAAGATGTCTTATGGCTCTCGCTGTCCATCCAATAACCGTAGGTGCCGGCATCTGTGTTGCCTGGGTAGAAGCTGTCGTCGTCTTTCGCCACCTTAAACTGGATGGCAGACTTGTCTGTAATGCCAAGCGCAGCCATGATGGATTCCAGGTCTATCTCCTTGTAGACTACTCCATAGTCGCCTGTGAACTGGTTGAACTCAAGCTCGATGTCGGTATTTCCGGCATTCTCGTAGTCGGAGATGTTGGCCACAGCGGCAGCTTCGCATTTCACATTGTAGTTGACAAGATAGTATTTGTCACCATACATGATGTAAATAGGTGCAATCAAATCATCGTCAGCTTTCAGGATACCTGGATATTGCCCGAGATCGCAGACGATGGAATCACCGTCAAACTTGAAGCCTTGGAGGTAAATTGGGTCATCTGTGCCGTATGTTGCAGAACCCAAAATAGGTGAAGCCTCTCCTTGTTTTTCCTCTCCTTGTCCGTAGACGGTCTGGCGATACCAGAAACCTGGTGCGTTAGCTGTAGACTTGTTTGTCAAAGTGTCGTCTGCAACACCACCGTTGTTTGTGTCATATTCGATGGTATAGACCAGTTTGCTTACATCCATCGTCTTGAATTTCTCCAGGTCAACGCCCAATTTCTCGGCAATTTCCTTGGCGTCTACTTTCAATGTAGTCGCTTCGTATCCTTGCACATCGGTACGTGTCGCTTTTACGGTAGTCTCGCCGACTTTGGTCATCTTTTCTTTGAACTCAGAGCGAATCAGAGTTGCAGGCTCGGGTACGTCGGCGGGAGCCGATATGTTATAAGTGACATCGAAAGTGGCTGTTTTGCCTCCGTAGTTCAGGGCGAAAGTGTTTGTAAAAGTCTCGCCACCTTTCAATGAGTCAGGGAACTGGCAAAGTGATATTTTGAACGTGTTTACATCTGGGTCGGAATTCCATTCTGATCCAGCATGGAAGACAGCACCGCTTCCCCATCCCTGGAGTGTGCCATCTTTGCCAAGCCACAAGCCGTTGAAGTTGCCGTTGTAGCCTGATGCGTCTGTTGGAACATAGGAATCTGCCACCTTCACTTGGAACATAGCCTCACCGCTTGGTGTTGCTCCTTCTGCAGTATTGGTGTCATACCATGTCTGCAATGCTTTTACCAAGGTTGCCGTGTCCGTGCCAAGTGTTTCGGCTACGTCTGTCAACTTGAAGTTGGCGGTTACTTCACCGTAGGCTTTGTCGGGATACTGGGATACCGTCTGACTGTACTGGGCGTTTGCTGACAAGCCTAGGAGGCTTGCCACTGCTGTCAGCATAAAATGCTTTGTGCTTAGAGTACTTGTTTTTGTCATAATTAATTAAAATTATAAGTTGTTAGTTAAAATGCAAATTTAGTTTTGGTATGTTTTGGATGATACCGAGTCTAGTTGTTCAACGCCAAATCGAGTGGCTCTTGTTGAAATCTGTTGCAAATATATATAAAATATAAGTATGATAGTGCAAAAAACGTCTAAAAAATGTGTCTTTGGACGATTTTGCTATCAAATTAGACGTTTTTTTCATTCTTGGAGATATGTTTCATAGAATGGATTATTTTGTTAGCAAATTATTTGCGTGTTGTTAAATTTAACATTATTTTTGCAGCGTGAATTAAAAATCTGTAACAACAATGGGTAAACAACAAAAACTTTTGAGGCCAACAGCCTGTAGATTGCTAGGAATGTCGTTGGCATTTTCTGCTCTCAGCGCAAGTGCTGCTTCTGAGATTACCGACAAGGTTTGGCGGTTGAATTCTTCCGTGCTTTCTTCTTCCAATCCCGTTAGTCTGATCAACGATGGCAATGCCAATGCCAACGCTCCCTATTGGAGTACGCAGCATGGCTCGGAGTATTATGGACAGTATGAGTATGTGGAGCTTGAATGGGAGTTCAAGGCTCAGCTGAGCAGCGTGCAGATATATTGGGCCACTGCCAGTGGCGACGTGACGCTTCCCGACGATGCCTACATTTGCTATTGGGATGGAACGCAGTGGGTGAAGGATGTGTCGATTTCCAATATCAGCAGGCGCGGCGTGTCGAACACGACATGTGAGGTAGCGTCGGAGAAAATCAGAATCTATATGAAGAGCAGCAAGGTGTGTGGCATCCGCGAGCTTAATGTGTATGGAGAATTGGTATATGACCCGGCAGTGGCTTACAAATGGCCAGGCTATTCTCCAACATTGAACTATGATTATCGCAGCGAGTACCCTTCTTTGTCGGCTCCGACCAAGTTCTTGCCGGAGAACAACAACCAGAAAGGATTTATGGCGGACGGCTGGTGGGCCATCGCTTGGGGACCTGCTACCAGCAAGTATGTCACCGAGACAGCCAAGAAAAACATCCTGAAGAAGATGAATGAGGACTTTGCGTATTTCCGTGACGAGATGGGATGGCCGCCAGACAAGCGAGCGCGCAATGGATATTATAGTACCATATATGTATATGGAAGCGGACTGTACAGTGACCCCGCCGATTCAACGGCAACAGGCGGTTGGCAAGGTGCCACCTATTATAATGGCTCTAGTTGGCCTATGGTGAACATCAGTTATTATCCTATCGCTTGTTTCGACCCAGCCTTCACATACGATAGATATCACGGCAATTCTGTGACAGACCAGACATTTCAGCAGAATGCCTGTGTTCATGAGGGCATCCATGCCATATTTGCCGACTTGGAGGGTTGCAAGAACTCCGCTTGGTATCAGGAAGCTGGAAACACTTGGTTGCAGGCTGAGGCAGAGGTGAGAAAGACAGGAAAGACTCCCGAGAGCATGGGTTATTTGAGTGCTGGTAATATGATCGCTCCTTTCATGCCTATCGAGTGCTATTCGGGGTGGTTGCTCGACGACACGTTCGGTGGTCCGAGTGCGGAAGGTGTCAATATGTACAATGGAAGTCAGCAGATATGCACTTGGCGCAATATGCTGGGAGGTGTGCAGTATGGCGAGCTTTTCCCTCATTTTGTGAGCGAGATACTGGGAAAGGGTAGTATTCCTTGGATTTGGCGCCATTGCAAGAGCAGGGTGTTGGAAGGTATGGCCGACTCCTTGGGTGAGCGCCAGATGCGTCACTTGGTTATGGAGTATCGTGCTCGTCAGGCAATGCTGGACGTGGGAGTATGGTCTTCTGCCTGTAGGAAGTTGCTCAATGACAACTGGCTGGTTCCTGTCAAGCAGGAATGGGAACCTTATTGGAAGGCAGTTGATGTTTGGCAGGCTACACCTTATGCCAATATGTATAAGTGCAAGGATACGGACAGCATAGGATGGTATTATCCCGAGTATCGCACCACTCCTGGCTGGAGCGGAGCCAATCAGATACCATTGCATGTGTCCGGTGTCAAGGGCGATACGATTAGCGTCTATTTCAAGCCCCTTGGCAAGAACATGAGCTGCCAGTTGTGCTATCGTTCAAAGCGTGGCAAGATTTATTATTCCCAACCTGTGGAAGGTGAGGGAAACGTGGCTTTCAAGTTGCAGGATGTTCCGGCCAACAACGTAGTCATCGCCGTGGTGACCAACACCGATTATATATATGAGGGAGAGGAAACTCGCAAACGCCATTTCGACTATCGTTTGAAGATGGGGGACAATGTCTATCAGCCTGCCAAGGCGCAGATCAAGTGGTATCAGCATACTTCTTCCTTGGTTGACCCTGATTTCAAAAAGCCTACTGGCATCAGCGAGACGGTGGTGGAGGAGCCTACTGTTTTCGAACTTGTCTTGGGAAAGACGGTAGTAAGGGCTGGTGAGAGCATTCCTGTAAGCTTGAAGGCTGCGGGGCAGTATCAGGTGCCGGTGGTGATGTGTTCTGCCGATGGTCGCATCGTGTATTCCCAGAGTTTTATGCGGGATGGAAACTACGAGGTGCCATCGGGGCTGGCCAAAGGTATGTATATACTGAAGGCTTCCAACGGACATGCTGTATCTTCAGTGAAGATCTTGGTGAAATAGTTAGAAACATAAACCTAAAAAATATCTGTATATGAGAAAAAATCCTAAAATGGGAAAGACGGGAGCCACTGCAGCTATGGCAGTGCTCCTGTTGGCAGGTTCGGGATTGCTCCAGTCTTGTAAACAGGATGTATTGGAAGGACAGCCAGAATGGTTGGGCAACTCTATCTATGAGCAGCTCAAGAACTATGGTAATTACACCTATACATTGCGCCTGATTGATGACCTGGGGCAGACCGCCGTGTTGAGCCAGACGGGTAGCAAGACGCTGTTTGTTGCAGACGATGCTGCCTTTGATCAGTTCTTCAAGTCAAACGACTGGGGGGTGAGTAAATATGAGGATTTATCGACGGGACAGAAGAAAATCCTGTTGTATGGATCCATGGTGAACAATGCCTATCTGATAGAGTTGCTTAGCAATCTCAGTGGCAATCCTCCTCAGGAAGGCCAGTGCATGAGGCGTGAGACGGCAGTGTCTGTACTTGACTCTGTTTCACGCATCTTGCCCGAAAACATGCCTAATACCGAGTATTGGGATGCTTATCGGAACAAGGCAAAGGGTATCATTTTATTGCAGGACAACACAAGCAAGCCGATGATTCATTTCCTGCCTTCCTACATGCAGACCAACAAGATTACTTCGAGCGACCTGGAAATCTTGACGAATGGAGCGTCCAGTTCTATCACCGACTCTTGGGTGAATGGCAAGAAGGTGACAGAGAGCGACATCACTTGCAAGAATGGCTATATACATAAGGTGGATGGAGTGATGACCCCGTCGGACAACATGGCTCATATTGTCAAGAGTCATGCCAACATGAGTATTTTCGCCAAGATTATGGATCGCTTTGCGGCACCTTATTATGATGAGGCCGCCACCAAGGAGTACAACCGCCTCTATAACAATACGGACTCTGTGTTTACCTTGAAGTACTTCGCTTCTTCGGGCAATACGGGATATTATGGTTCGCAGGCGCAAGGTGAGGTCGGTACCGACCCTAAGGGCAACACGGTGGAGTCGAAGTTGCTTTTTGACCCAGGATGGAATCAGTATTATCCTTCCGGCTCTTCCGACAAAGACCTTCATTATGACTGTGGTGCCATGATTGTACCTTCCGACAAGGCTATGGAGACTTGGTGGAATGGTGGGGGAAAGGTGCTCCAGGAGATGTATGGCTCATGGGACAATGTGCCAACCAAGGTGTTGGTGAAGTTGCTCAACATTGGTATGGTCAATTCGTTTGCGGAGACCGTGCCGTCCAAGTTTGAGAATATCGTGGACAATACCACGAAGGTGTCCATTGGCATCACTCCGTCGGATGTGGACAGTTGCTTCATGGCATGCAACGGTGTAGTATATCTCGCCAACAAGGTGTTTGCCCCGGCCGACTATTCCTCTGTGTCGTTCCCTGCATTGGTCAATGAGAAGACCATGAACGTCATCTACTGGGGTATCTCCAGCATCCCCGACAATTCGTTCGAGCCGTATCTGAATTCCATGGACTCCAGATATAGTTTCTTCATCCCTACCAATACCGCGATGTTGAACTATGTGGATCCATGTTCTTACGGTAATACGACCCAGATACTTTATCAGTTCTACTTCGACAATAATACCAAGAAGGTGAAGGCACACCGTTACAAGTACAACTTGGCAAATCAGAGCATCATCTTCGGTGAGGAACTGGCTGACGCTACGGATGCTCAGGTGCAGAACCGCCTGGTTGATTTGATCAATAACCTGATTGTGGTGGGCGATGTGGAAGACGGTAATGTATATTACAAGACCAAGAGTGGAGGATTCTTGAAAGTGACCAATCCCGGTGGCAGCAACATGACTATTGCCGGTGGTCTGCAGGAAGAACTCGGAAATAGTGTGAAGATACTGAGCATCACTGATATGGGTGAAGAAGGAAATGGTAAGTCTTACATTATGAACGAAAGTATGCCGATGACCAGCCAGAAGTCGGCTTACGCCATATTGAAGTCTCATCCGGAATTCTCCAAGTTCTATGAGCTGATCAGTGGCTCCGGTTCAGTGGCAAGCTCGGATGCCTTGATGAAGGCAAAGAGTGGAAGCAATACTTGTGCTGACATGAACATCACACTCTTCGATGCCTACAACTATACGATGTATATACCTACCAACGAAGCCATAGAGAAGTTGCATGATGAGGGATATCTGCCTTACTGGACGGACATCGATGCTCTTACGGCAGCAGACTTTGGAGGGGTTAGCAGTAAGTTGAAGACGGCCAAGACGGAATTGTCAAAGCGTATCATCAACTTCTTGAAATATCATATCCAAGACAATTCTGTCATCATCGGAGGTCCTGATAATGCGAGCGTCAAGTATGAGACGTTTACCAACAATTCCCAGACCAAACGATTCTATAGCCTGACGGTTTCTTCTGATGCTTCCAGTCTCTACGTGACAGACCTGTTGGGAAATCAGTATGCCGTAGACAAGAGCAAAGGCCTTTATAACATCCAAGGTCGTGAGTACTGGATCAAGAACAAGGACACGGACAACGATGAAATCTATAATGCCTCCGACCTTGTGGTTCACCAGATTAATGGTGCCTTGCTCTATTCGGAGTCGCAGCAGACAAAATGGAGAGACGAGATAGGCTTAAGTGCAACCAATGCAAAACAGAGGAGGAAATAATATATGAAAGATAAATTAAGATATACAATGGTGTCACTCCTGTGTGCGACAGCTATGGGGGTGTCAGCCCAGCAAATCACTGCTGTGCATGGCGTTGTGAATGATGAACTAGGAGGCATCGCCGGAGCGTCGGTTTGCGAGATCGACGGTAATGGCCGTATCGTGGAATCTACCGTGACGGATGTCCAGGGTAACTTCTCCATGAAGGTGCGCAATCCGAAGAATAAGATTCGTTTCAGCTATATTGGTTATAAGACTCAGTCGTTGCCAATCAACAAGTCGAACTATTCCATCATGCTTGTTTCCGACATGCAGATAGACGAGGTGACGATTGTGGCAAAGAAGCGTCTGAACGCTGGTGGTCTTGCCATTCCTGAGCGTGAGTTGTCGTATGCCACCCAGACTATTTCCGCCAAAGAATTCGAGGGACTCGGCTTGAATACCGTTGACGAAGCTTTGCAAGGACGTATCTCGGGTCTGGATATCGTTTCGGCGTCGGGAAACCTGGGAGCGGGAACCAGCATGCGCCTTCGTGGTTCCTCTTCTGTCAGCACGCTTACCAGCAGCAATCCCTTGATTGTGGTAAACGGTAACACCTGGAACGTGGATATGACCAACTTTGATGTGAAGAACGCCAATGACGAGCAGTTCTCACAGTTGTTGAACATCAATCCGGAAGATATCTCTAGCATCACCGTGTTGAAAGACGCAGCCGCAACAGCCATTTATGGTTCGCAGGGAGCCAATGGTGTCATCGAGATTACCACCAAACGTGGTACACGTGGCAAACCGCAGCTTACCTACTCGCTCCGTCTGACCGGCACGCACCAGCCCAAAGGATATGAGTTGCTCAATGGTGACGACTACACGATGTTGCTGAAGGAGAGCTATTTCAACCCTGAGCAGAGCGACAAGGCTTCCAATATCCCGGAATTGAACTACGACCCGACATTCTCGGAGTATGAGCAATACAACAACAATACCGATTGGGTGGATGCCGTGACGCAGTTTGGCTTGCGCCAAAACCACTATCTCTCAGTGACGGGTGGTGGCGAGAAGGCCACGTTCCGTATTGCTGGTGGCTTTGACAATGAGACTGGTTCGGTCATCAAGCAGATGCTCAACCGTTTTTCTACCCGTGTGGCATTGGACTACTATGTGAGCGACCGCATCAAGATTTCGACCAACTTTGCGTTGACATATACGAAGAACCAAAAGAACTATGACGACTTGTTGGCGATAGCCTACAAGAAGATGCCTAACATGGGTATCTATGAGCAAGACCCAACGACGGGTGCTGATACAGATAGATATTACACCATGTTGCAGTCTGCTTCCACGGTGTTCAATGATGACCAGAAGACCTACGTCAATCCCGTGGCAAGTGCCAATCTTGCCAAGTTTGACGATTGTACTTATGACATCACTCCCGAGTTTGAGTTGAACTACCATTTGATGGGAATGGATGAGGACCACACCCAATTGAACTGGCAGGGACGTGTCTACATGAACATCTTCAATGAGTATGTGGATAAGTTCTACCCCAATGATTTGGTTACGACTTCCTGGAGCAATGGAGTGAACCTGGCCAACTCCAGCAGTAACAAGAGTGTGGCTTTCAACACTAAGCAGACGTTGACCTTCATACCGGCATTCAAAAACAAGGACCATTCCTTGATGGCCATGGGGCGTTTTGAGTTGACATCGGGCAGCTCCAATGGTCAGGCAACCGATGGTAGTGGTCTTCCAGCCGGTGGCATCGTGAGTCCGGATTCGGGTGGTATCATTTCTGGTATGAGTTCTAGTTTCAGCCAATGGCGTTCGATGTTCTATACGTTCTCTACCCACTATGCCTACAAGGGACGTTATATGTTTGATTTCTCTGTACGAGCAGATGGTACGACCAAGTTCGGTCCCGATCGCCGTTGGGGATATTTCCCCGCAGTGTCCTTGCGTTGGAATATTGTGGACGAGCCTTGGATGAAGAAGACAGAAAAGTGGTTGTCGATGTTGAGTATCCGTCCCAGCTGGGGTATCGTGGGTAACCAGCCTAGTACTGATTATCTGTATGCCAGCAAGTATGGTACCGCCAGCCGTTATCTTGACGTTTCTACGATGAAGCCTCTCAATGTGAAGCTTACCGACTTGCGCTGGGAAAAGAAAAAGTCATATAATGTTGGTATGGACTTTGGCTTCTGGCACGACAAGTTCACGGTTACCGTCGACTGGTATAATGAGACCACCAGCGATATGTTGATGCAAGACGTGCGCATCCCTTCCAACACGGGTTATTATACGTTGGCATACAAAAATGTCGGTTCTATGCGCAATATGGGTTGGGAGTTGAACCTGAATACGAACAAGCTTATCAAGTTTGGCAAGAAGTTCTGGATAGACTTGAATGCAACGCTGGGAAACAACAAGAATGAGATTCTTGAGATGGATCCACAGATCTTGGAAACGCTGAATTCGACATTTGCATACGGAAACCGTGAAGTGTTGCAGCGAGTACAGGTACACAATCCTTTTGGCGCAATCTATGGCTTCCGCAGCAAGGGCGTATACCAGTATCAGTATGACACCTTTGCCAACTTGAGCCAAGAAGAGCAAAAGGCATTCTTGGCATCGGGCAAGACTGCTCCTGTTGCCTTGGCTGCCGATGGCTCAATCATCTATGATGATAAGGGAAAACCAGTGCGCATGATGTACAATTACTCCAATGGCAGTACAGCCAAGAACTATAAGTTCAAGGGCGGTGATGCCATCTATGAGGATGTGAACAATGATGGTAACATCGATGCTTTGGATATCGTTTATCTCGGTAGTTCGTTACCGAAGTTGACAGGTGGTTTTGGCTTTAACTTCAACTATAACCGTTGGAAACTCAACGCCCAGTTCAACTATCGTATTGGAAACAAGATTCTGAACCTCAATCGCCTGGATGCAGAGGCCATGGTCAACAACAACAACCAGAGCCAGGCTGTGAATTATCGCTGGCGTAAGGAGGGAGACGTTACTTCCATCCCAAGAGCCATGTATGGTTCTACATCCAACTACAATACGCTCGTCAGCGATCGCTTTGTGGAGGATGGTTCGTTCTTGCGTCTCAACTACTTGCAGTTGTCTTATGCTTTCGACCAGAAGTGGTTGACAAAAACGCTTGGCTTGCGTGGATTACGTTTCTATATGAGTGCGAACAACCTGTTCTGTCTCACCAAGTATACGGGTGCCGACCCGGAGGTGGGATATGGTAGCTATGGCGCATCCGTGGATAGTGGACAGACACCACGTGCAAAGTCATATACATTAGGTATAACAGTCGATTTTTAAAGAAACAGTTATGAATTTGAAAAATAATATATTGACAATAGGTGTAGCGGGAATGCTGGGTTTCGGCTTCAGTTCTTGCTCCGACTTCTTGACCATCGAGCCGCTCAATGAGATTGTCCAGGACAAGTTCTGGAACAGTGAGAGCGACGTGGAGAATGTCGTGATGGGCTGTTATTCGGCCATGCAGTCGCAGACCGTGATTGATAGAATGATCATTTGGGGAGAAGCTCGCTCGGACAATATGGTTGGGGGTACCAATATCGCCAACAATGAGGCTTTGTCCAACATCTTCAAGGAGAATATCAATGCCAAGAACTCATATACCACATGGGGGGAGTTCTATGACATCATCAACCGCTGTAACCTGGTGTTGCTCTATGCACCGGAAGTTGCCGCTAAGGATCCAAATTACTCTCAGAGTGAGTTGGACGCCACCCGGGCTGAGGTTTCTGCCATCCGCGACTTGATGTACTTCTATCTTATCCGCACATTCCGTGATGTTCCTTACACCACAGAGGCTTTTGTGGATGACACACAGCAGATGGACTTGGCTGCCACTCCATTCGACCAGGTGCTGGACAATCTGATTGCCGACCTGGAGAGTGTTCGCCCTTATGCAGTGACCAAATACCCGGAGACCAAGCCGCTTTATCAGCGTGGACGCATCACTCGCGACTGCATCGATGCGATGCTTTGCGACATGTATCTCTGGAAACAGGATTATGCCAATGCGGTGAGATATGCCGACATTGTTCTGGAAAGCAAGACGCAGGAATTCAAGTCCTCCAGTTCTGCCACCAGCAGTGGAGAAATCCAGGACATCAAACTTTTCGAGGGTTATCCATTGTTGAATGACAAGAGTGGAATGTCGTCGAGTTATTATGGCTCTACCTATAATAGTCTCTACAGTTACAGGGGCTGTAAGGAGAACATCTTTGAATTGCTCTTTGATTCGGACGAGACGATGTTGTCTAATGGTAGCGTCAGTTATCTGTACGGCAATGAAACTACGTTCCCAGGTATCGTCAAGCCGGCAGACTTCATTGCGACAGATGTGCCGGACAAGTTGAAGAAAGTGTTCCGTGACGAATATGACCTTCGCTATTATCAGAACGTAGAGAAGAAAGACCAGAACAATTATGGCATACGCAAGTATTCCAGCAAGTCGGTTGAGATTACAACCACATCGTCCTCTGAAGTGAAGACTACGGGGGTACGCTTTACGGAAAGCAACTGCTATGCTCCTTGGGTCGTCTATCGTACGGCAGACATCATGCTGATGAAGGCTGAGGCCTTGACCCAAATGGTATCCGACGACCCTCAGACAACCGAGGCAAAGGCCAAGAACGACTCTTTGCTCAAGTCTGCCTATGAGTTGGTCAACGTGTTGAACAAGCGTTCTTCCATGTCCTCCAACTATGAGAACATTTCTTACGACAGCTATTCCAGCAAGTCGCAGATGGAGGAGCTTGTATTGTTGGAGCGCCAGCGTGAACTGATGTTTGAAGGCAAGCGTTGGTATGACTTGGTGCGTAAGTCTCGTCGCGACGGCAAGACCAACTACCTGGTCAACAAAGTTCAGCAGAAGGGATCAGACAACGCTGGTGTCGTACAGAGCAAGTTGGCGAGGATGGACGCTCTCTATTGGCCATACAACAATGACGAAATCAAGGTGAATGGCAATCTGAAGCAGAATCCTGCGTACGGATCAGGTTCCGACGACTCTTCTTATACTACTACAAAATAATAAAAACAGAAGATTATGAACAGAAAGATAAAATATGGACTGACGCTCCTCTTGGGGCTTTGCATGACGGTGGCGACGACGACCAGTTGTTCTGATGAGCCGGATGCAACCAACTATTATACTTTCACAGGTGAGATGGTGAGCGATTATCTGCACAATCATAAGGATTTCAGTGAGTTTGCTGCTATCTTGGAACGTGCGGGGATGATGAAACAAATGTCTGCCTATGGTGCATATACCTGTTTCGCCCCTACCAATGAAGCAGTCGGACGCTATCTGAGCAAGAAGGGACTGGCTTCTGTTGCCGACCTTTCTGAGGCAGACTGCGATACGATTGCCCGGACCCACCTCATCAGTAATATGTATGCGACCTCCGACATGAATACGGGTGTGATTGCTTCTCCCAACATGAACCGTCGTTACATAGAGGTGACACATGGACTGGACACCGACAGTAATGCAGTCGTATACCTCAACCGTACCTCTCATATCATCTTTGAGTTGCAGGATGACTCTGTACAGAACGGTATCATGCAGCCTGTGAGCGAGGTGTTGGAAAACAGCAACCGTATGTTGTCCGACGTGGTAAAGGAGAACAAGACCATCAGTCTCTTTACGGAAGCTCTTAATGCCACGGGACTGGCAACGGTGTTGACGGAGACCTATCGTGATGCTGATTATGACCCCAACCAATATCAACGATACAAATATACCTCGCATGTGAACAAGGAGACAGCGACTGTTCCCGACACGAAAGAGTATGGTTTCACAATGTTTGTTCCCACTGATTCCATCTTGCGCCAGAAATATGGTATCTATAATTTGCAGGATTTGTACAAGAAGGCTTGTGAGATTTATGACAAGACGTATCCTGACGATGTGAACAAGGAGGGGCACGACTTTGCGCATTTGACGGACAGCATCAACCCGCTGAGGAGATTTATCGCCTATCATATCCTCGACCGTAAGATTCAGGGTTGGAACTATTTCACGCCGCTAAACGACATCTGTATCATGACCAACTTGATGAATCCTGTCGATTGGTACGAGACTTTGCTGCCTCATACGATGTTGAAGATTGAGAAGCTGACAATGCTCAAGTATGCGGATGCCGACCAAATGAAGGAATTTTACATCAACCGTCGTCGTGACGATGAGTATAGAATCCGTGGAGCCATGATTCAGAAGTCGGTCGAGAACGAGTATTCCAATCAGTCCATCAACGGTTGGTATTTCTATGTTGACGACATCCTCGCCTTCGATGAGCAGACGCGTGACATTGTGCACAACTGCCGCATCCGCATGGACTTCTCTACCATATTCCCAGAGCTTGAGACCAATGGCATTCGCCAAAACGGCAATCCCAATTACCAAGATCCGGATTATGACGAGACAGGCAAGTATGGCCGCAACTACTATTTCCCGAATGGGTATCTGAAGAACGTGAAGAGTACTGGTTATATGGTCTATCGCCGTCCTCACAATTATTACGACTCTTATGAGGGGGATGAGATCAACCTCTTTGGTAACTTCGATATTACCTTCAAGATTCCGCCAGTGCCTTATGAGGGCGATTGGCAGATTCGTTTGGGATATGCGGCTGAGAGTACTCGCGGTATTGCACAGATTTATTTCGACGACAAGCCACAAGGTATTCCTCTGGATATGACAAAATTGTTGACAGATGCCTCGCTCCTTGGCTCAGACTGGGTACAGGATTATGCAGGTATGAGCGATGCAGACAAGTCGTCTGACTACAAGAACCTAAAGAACAAGGGATATTATCGCGGTGCCATGGGCGGCTATCGCTACGATGGCGCGGGAGCCAGTACCTATCGTCAGTTTGTGACGGTTCAGAACACCCTTCGTCGCGTGTTGTGTACCGTTCACATCAATCCGAACGAAGACCATATGTTGAGAATCCGTTGCGTGTCGACAGGACAGACCGAGTTTGACCTTGACTATCTCGAATTGGTGCCAAAGAGCGTTTATGGAGTGTCTGACGGAAGCAGCATCGAAGATCCTCTATAAAGCGATGGCCTGGTAAGAAAGAAATGTAAGTTAGAATCAACAACTTATTCTATAGATATGAAAATATTCAAATCATATATTTGGCAAGCAGCAGCCGTCCTGGCGACGGCTCTGCCTTGCGTATCTTGCTCCGACAAATGGGACGAGCATTATAGCGAGGCTAAGGATGGTGTTATCAATGCAACCCTTTGGCAAGCTATAGAGAGCAATCCGGAACTGAGCCATTTTGCCAAGGTGGCCAAGGCTTGTGGATATGACGTGAAATTGGGCGGAAGCCAAACTTATACGGTGTTTGCTCCAACTAACAACTGCCTGACGGAAAATCAGGCAGACAGCCTGGTCAAAATTTACAATGAGCAAGTGGCTTCTGGTGTGAAGAGTGATGAAAATACCGTCATCAAGCAATTCTTGCAGAACCATATCGCCATGTACAAAAAGTCGGTGGCTACTACCACCAATGATTCCCTGACGATGATGAACGGCAAATATCAGCCGTTTACGGCAACTGCCGTTGGTGGAAATGTTTACGAGACAAAGAATGTACTTTACAACAACGGTATCTTGTACACAGTGGGTGGACAGATGACATACGAACCCAACATAGCGGAATATCTGGCAATGGATGCAGACTTGGATAGTCTCAATCGTTTTGTCAAGAGCTATGGTGAGTATAAGTTTGATGCCAGTTCGAGTGTGCCTGGAGAAATCGTGGACGGAAAGACCCAGTATCTTGACTCGGTATTGGTATATAGCAACATACTCTATGGTGCTCTGGGCTATATCAATAGCGAGGATTCCACCTATTTACTGTTGGCACCTACAAATTCGGAATGGAAGCGTCTGGTGGAGGAATATACTACCTATTTCAATTATGACACGACCGTGGACGACCGCGATTCGCTTCAATATATGAATGCCCGCTTGGCCATTATCAGAGCTGCTTTCTTTAATTTGAAGGACAGCCGTAACTTGGCTTTGCAAGATTCGGCGGTTTCTACGTCGGCGCATTCTGAGCAGTATTATTCCTACAATAGTTCGGAAAATCGCACAGACAGATTCTACAGACCTTATGATGCCGACGGTATATTTTCAGGGACTGAAGAAATAGCTTTGAGCAATGGACTTGTGAAAAAAGCATCCGATTTCCGTATCAGCAAATATGGAACATTCTTGAATACTGTGGTGTGCGAGGCTGAGTCTTTTGCTTATCAAGATACACTCACCAATGCCATCGACCCGATGAGCGTCCGCAGCGTGTTGAGCACCAATCCTTTCTATAACAAGGTGTCATCCAACTCGTTTGCGGAGATTTCACCGGATGCTGTTGGTGCCAACCCTGCAATCACCTTTAAGATTCCCAATGTGTTGTCTAACGTTGGATATGACATCTACGCAGTCTTTGTGCCAGCATTGGCCTATGACACGTTGGCGACAGACGAGCAGCGCTTGCCGGTGAAGTTTAGGGCGCAGGTGGGATACCAAAAGTCTGGTGTCACTAATTTTGAACGTGCCAGCTTGTTTAAGAGTCAGGCGGATGTGATAGATACAATCAAGATAAAGAGTAACTACAAGTTCAAGACCACATCGTGGGGAACATCAGAATATCAGGCTAAGGTGAAAATTTACGCTGATGTTGCTGCGAAAGAAAGTTCTCAGTATCAATCCACTATGCGTATAGATTGTATCATCGTCAAGCCGCATGATGCTCCAGAAAGTGAAGCAAGAAAGTACAAGGTGTCCTATTAATCCCGTTTAATACGTTTATACAATGAAAAGATATATATTATTTGGCTTGTCTGCCTTGCTGATGGGTGCCAATTCAGTAATGGCGCAAGAGGCGGATACCAATCAGAAGGTGGCTAGACCTACGAAGGCTACCAAGCAATATCCCATGCGTTCGGTGAAGGGACGTGTACTCAGCTCTGCTGCCAAGACTCCTATCTCTGGTGCCTTGGTGAGTGTAAGTGAGGTTGAGGGTTACAGCGTGCTTACCAACGACCAGGGTGAATATGAGTTGAGAGTGCCTGAGTTTGCATCTACATTGTTAGTGACCGCACCTGACTATAACCAAGTCAAAATCGGTCTGGTGAATGGCGCACAGCAGCGTGATGTCAAGCTTTATTCTACAGCATTCTCTTCGGATTATGCCAAGGGTACCAACGTGACGGCGACGAATTCCGTTTCTGGCTTCCAGTACTCCAGTGCCGCCAGTGTGGAGGAAGAGGTGCAGAAGCAGTTGGGGGCCGAGGTGCATACCGTGGCTCGCAATGGCAATTCGGGAATCGGTAGCGTAATGTTCATGAATGGTTTGAACTCATTGAACGTGAATGCCCAGCCATTGGTGGTTGTCGATGGTGTCATCGTGGACCAGCAGTATAGCCGCTTGATGTTGCATGACGGCTTCTACAACAACATCCTTACCAATATTTCTCCAAGTGACATCGAGAAGGTGACCGTCCTTAAAAATGGAACGTCTCTCTATGGCGCCAAGGGTGCCAATGGCGTTATCATCATTGAGACTCGCCGCAGTCATAGCATGGCAACGCGTATCACGGCAAGTTTGTCGGCGGGCGTAGTCTTGGAGCCTAAGTTCTATGATATGATGAATGCGTCGCAGTACAAGAGCTATGCTTCGGATATGTTGTCCACCACCAATACAACTATGACAAGCTTCAAGTTCCTCAACGATGATCCTTCTTATTATTACTATCCGCAGTATCATAACAATACGGACTGGAAAGAAGGAGTGTATCGCACCGCCTTGACCCAGAACTACAATATCAATGTGGAGGGTGGTGACAATGTGGCCGACTACAACCTGAGCCTTGGCTATATCAGCAATCAGACGACCTTGAAGTATAACAACCTCAATCGTTTGAACATCCGTTTCAATGCCGACATCCGTCTCACGGATAAGTTCAATGTGCGTTTTGATGCATCTTTTGCCAACCAGACCCGAAACATTCGAAACGATGGCGCGCCTGAGAGCTATGATGAGGGAACGCCTACGGCTCCGTCGTTCTTGGCCTATGTGAAGAGTCCGATGCTCAGTCCTTATGCTTATGCCAATGGCGTGTTGAGTAACAACTATCTCGATGTGAACGCAGAGTCTTATCTTGACGAGGCATTGGTCAATTATCCTAACTATAACTATCAGTTGGGTAATCCATACGCTATCAATGAGTATGCCGATGCTGAGAACAAAAATCGTTGGGAAAACTCCATGGTCAATCTTGCTGTAACCCCTAAGATTCAGTTCAACAAGCATCTCTTCCTGAGCGAGCATTTTAGCTATAATTTGGTCAATACCAACGAGAAATATTACATTCCAATCAATGGTGTGCCCAAGTATTATGTGAGCAGTGTCGGTGCCTATCGTGAGAATGAGGCCCGTTCTCTATTCTCTAAGCAGAACTCGGTGATGAGCGATACCCGCTTGGATTGGAGCAACCGTTATGGCCCCCATGCCATTCACCTGTTTGGAGGCGTTCGCTTCAATTGGGAAAGCTATAAGCTTAATTCGCAGTTGGGTTATAATACGGGTAATGATAAGACTCCGTTTATCACAAGTTCCTTGCTGAATGTGAAAACCACAGGAGCCAAGGACAACTGGACTTCTGTGGCGTGGTATGCGCAGGCTGAGTACAACTATTTGCAGCGCTACTATCTGCAAGGAAACTTGACAGCCGAGGCATCGTCACGTTTCGGAAAGGATGCCGATGGAGCCTTGAAAATGTTTGGCGCAGCATGGGGGGTGTTCCCCGGTGTACAGGCTGCTTGGGTAATCAGCAACGAGCCATGGTTTGCCAATGTCTCTTGTGTGGACTACTTGAAGTTGAGTGCGGGATATGATGTGAGCGGAAATGACGATATTGACTATTATGCCGCCCGTAGTTTCTTCTCGGCCACCAAGTACTTGCAGAATGTGTCGGGATTGGTTCTTGACAATATTGGCAACAACCACTTGAAGTGGGAGACGACCAAACGGTGGAACGTGGGCTTGGAGACAAACTTGTTTGACAACCATCTGAATCTCCGTCTCAATTACTTTAGCAGTCGTACCGATGATATCTTGACATACCAAACGCTCAGCTATGTGTCTGGACTCGAAAAGAACTGGAGCAATGGCGGAAGTCTCAAAAACAATGGGTATGATGTGACAGCCGTCGGCAAGATGGTCAATACCAAGAATTTTACTTGGGAGCTTGGTGCCAGCGTGGGTCATTACAAGAACGAAATCGTTTCCTTGCCAGAGGGACAAATGTATGTCGACAATACCGTCTATGGTGCAACGGTTCGCACCCAGGTGGGCAAGGCGGCCAATCTCTTCTATGGCTATCGCACGGAAGGCGTGTTCAGCACCTCAGAGGAAGCTGGCACTGCAGGACTCTATGTCTTGGGGAGCAATGGTGTGACAAAGAATTATTTCGGCGCCGGTGATGTGAAGTTTGTTGATAAGGACGGCAACCATGTAATCGACGAGAACGACCGTGAGATTATTGGTGATCCAAATCCGGATATCTATGGCAACATCTTCACTTCGCTTTCCTATAAGCGATTCCGCCTCGATGTCAACTTCAACTACAGTTTGGGCAATGACGTGTACAACTATATGCGCCAGCAGCTGGAGTCGGGTAGCAGATTCATGAACCAAACTTTGGCGATGACCAACAGATGGCAGAATGAGGGACAGGTGACAAATGTGCCCAAGGCAACATTCCAAGACCCTCAGGGCAATAGCCGTTTCAGTGACCGCTGGATAGAGGATGGCAGTTATCTTCGTCTGAAGACTGTGACGTTGAGTTATACGTTGCCAATGAACTCCACGTTGCTCCAAGGCTTCCAGTTCTGGGTGCAAGCCAACAACTTGTTCACCTTGACCAAGTATCTGGGTAGCGATCCTGAGTTTGCCATGACCTCTAGTGTGATAGGGCAGGGTATCGACCTGGGACAGTTGCCACAGAGCTGCAGTATTGTGGCGGGCGTTAAAATCAACCTCTAATCGTTGGTAAAGAATCCTATAATATAAAAGTAAACGATATGAAAAGAATATCATATATAATCCTTATGGTGTTGTTGGGGAGTGTGAGCGGTATGCTCACCTCCTGCGGTGATTTCCTTGACCAAGAGTCAGACCGCGTGATCTATTCCGATAAAGACCACCTCAACAATGCTTCTGATACCCTTTACTCCGTGATAGGTATCATGAATAAAATGCAGGCATTGGCAGACCGTACGATTTTGCTTGGCGAGTTGCGCGGTGACTTGGCAGATGTGTGTGACAACACTTCGGCCGACCTGCGTGAAATCTCCAACTTCAATGTGTCTTCCGAGAACCAGTATAATTCTCCTCGCGATTATTATGCGGTCATCAACAACTGCAATTATTTCCTTGCCAAGGCAGACACTGCTTTGAAGAACAACCGTAATGAATACGTGTTCCGCAAGGAATATGCCGCCGTGAAGGCTTTTAGGGCGTGGACTTATTTGCAGTTGGCCCTCAACTACGGCAACGTGCCGTTGGTGACAGACCCCATACTGACCAAGGATGATGCCAATCGCCAGTATGAGATGAAGGACATCCAGGGAATCTGTAATTATTTTGTAAATGACATCGCCCCCTATGCAGATGTGGAAGTGCCTAGTTATGGAACCATTCGTAACAATGACTCGCGTCTTTTCTATTTTCCTATCAAGGTGTTGATGGGAGATATGAATCTCTGGGCAGGTAATTATCGTGAGGCGGCTTTGTGCTATTACCAGTATATTGCCACTCGCAATGGTTCTAATAGTTCTTATCCGATAGGAAATTATGCTGCGGCTTGGTCTAAACAAGATACCAAGTGGCAGATGACGAGTGATTCATGGAGTGACCATTGCTTCGGTGTGGAAGGTGTTTCAGACAATGCGGAAGTGTTGACGTTGATTCCTGGAGACTCCATTCCATCGGAAGGAAACTATAGCCAGTTGAAGAATTATTTCAGTTCTACAATAGATAATAACTACCGGGTTTCCATCGTTCCGTCACAGGCGTTGAAAAATTTGTCTGCGGCACAAAAATATTGCCATGTCAATTCGGCCAATGAAATCACGTATGCTCCCGACAATCTGGAAGACTACGGTACGGGCGATCTCCGCTTGAAAAGATTCTATGAAGAGTTGTCTTTTTCCGGGACACTCAATGGCCAGAAAGTGGATTCTTACATAGAGTGTGAAAAATATAGGTCACGCAATGTGCGTATCTATCGTGGCACGATGGTTTATCTCCGGATGGCAGAGGCTTTGAACCGAGCCGGCTACCCGCGTTTTGCATTTGCTATCTTGAAGAAGGGTGTGAACAATGATGTCATTGAGAGCGATGTCTTGCCTTATTATCCAGAAGATGCGGCCTATCTTTCCCAATTTGATTTCCCCACCAACCTTTACAAGATACGTACAAGGGCTAATGGCTCTGACGAGAACACCATCGGTATTCATTCGCGTGGATCGGGTTGGACGGAATATAATGAATATTATGTATATCCTGAGAAAGAGAATGTTGCGGGAGAGCAAGATGCCGTGGAGGATTTGATTGTTGACGAAGGCGCTTTGGAGTTTGCGCTCGAAGGTACTCGCTTCTACGACTTGATGCGTGTGGCTCTCCGTCGCAATGACCCGTCTTATCTTGCCAACAAAGTCTATGCTCGTCGTGGCGCAGACAAAACTGCGGAAATGAAGGGCTTGATAAGCGTAGACTTGAAGAACTCTTCCAACTGGTATCTCAACTGGAACGGACAGCTTGGCTTGTCCGTTGACAAATGATAGCAAGAGAACTTGTATATTTAGCCACGGTTGCAATCTGCAATCGTGGCTAAAACTTGAATGCAGTATAATCGTAAAAATGCAAATGAAACTGATAGATATGAGAAAAACAATCCTTTCGCTGGCCTTGGCTTCCTTCTTGTTGCCGGCTTTTGCCCAGTAGGATCCTTCAGAAGCTCCTGCCACTCGTCCCACAAATCCTGCTACCGCAGCTCAAAAACTGATATTTGTTCCAGACTCTTTGAAGTCCTATGACTTCAACGATGACAATGCCCGTTGGTGCTGGCGGCGCAGTGCCCAGACCCAGAATGTGGTGTATTTCTGGGAGAAGCCTTTTGGCGACAACACGCAGAAGGTTTCAGACTGTGTGCCAGAGAACTATGGATTCAATGCCATCAAACTGGATGTGCCTCAGAAAGGTAAGAAGGTGACAGCGGATTTCAAGGCACTTGCTGCAAACGCTGGCAAGGACAAGACTATAGGTTATCGTTACGGCTTGGTGGGTATCACTGCTGATACCGACGAATGCCTCTACAGTGGGGTTGGCGTTGCCACCAAGGGCAAGGTGTCGCTCGTCGCCCCGAAAGACAAATCTCTCAAGGCACTCTACCTGGTTGTGATGGGAGCACCTTCTGAACATTCTTTGGATCCTGCTTCGCGTACATTTCCATACGAGGTGAAAATCAAGTAGATATTCATTGTTGGCTTGTAGCCTATAACATATCGGGTTTTAGCACATAGGATACGATACCGATGATGTATTCTTCGGGTACCAATCCCCAATACCTAGAGTCGCTGGAGTTTTGCACGTTGTCGCCTGCCATAAAATAATAATTGTGCAGGAATGTATAGTTGGCGAATGGCTTGCCATTCAATAGCACCTGGTTGTGTCTCCAGTCGATGTCTAGCTGTTGGCGAGTTTCATACTCTAACAGAATTTTATATAAGGCGGCATTTTTAGGATTGATTTCTAGAATGTCGCCTTTTCTTGGTATATACAGCGGTCCGAAATTCTTGATGTTCCATACGGAAAGATGGTCTTCGAATGGAATGGTTCGCATGGCTGCCGGAGGAATAAGGCTGTCGGGCATGTTGCTTAAGGCGACTTGTTGATGGTGGTTGCCTAAATCTCCGAGACAGTTGTTGTTGTGATAAAGGCCATTGACAATGCTGATGCTGTCACCAGGTAAGGCAACACAGCGTTTGCAAAACACGTAGTTGATGACAAACTTGATTTGCCATTCTTTGTTGGGCATATTAAAGGCTACGATGTCATTGTGCTTGATAGCCCTAAGTCCTTTTGTGCGGAAGCATTTCAGTTCAATCCCTTCCTTGCTGAAGTGGAAGTCTGTATATAGGCGGGCTCCCATCAATGCCTTGTTGACAAAAATCCTGTCTCCAGGGTGTAGAGTGGGAAGCATGGACTCTGTTGGAATAGTAAAAGTGTCGGTGATGAATATACGTATGAAAAGCCACACTCCATATAGAGTGCAGCTAGCGGATAGGGCGATAATCAAATAGCTAAAAAGCCGTTTCGCCCATCTCTCGAAATTCAGAAATTTAAAATGTACCATTTTGTATTTAAAAATTTGGGCAAAGATACTCAAAATATTCTTTGCTGACAAATAAAATGAGTACATATAGTACATAAAATTTAGATGATAGTGTTATCCTTTTGGATGATATTGCTATTCGGTTCTAGATTTTTTTTATACTTTTGCAAACAGATTACAAACTAAAGATGAAACAAAAATCGGTAATAATCATGGAACTAAAGATTAAAAATGTATTCATCTTGTTGTTGGCGATACCTTTTATGAATGCTTGTACTTCAAGTAAAAATGAGAGGCTGCAACAAATCGAGAGCGTGCTGAATGAAAATCTAGATTCAGCATGGGGCATGTTATGCCAAGATAGTGCATGTCTTGGCGAATATTCCAAGTCGGACAGAATGAAGTATCTGCTGCTTCGTACAGAAGCAATGAATAAGCTCTTTTATGCCCTGGATACCATCAGCTATATGGATGAAGTCTGGGATTATTATTCTGCTCATGGTAGTAAGGAAGAGAAAGCGCAAGCTAATTACATGATGGGTAGCGTATATCGTGATAAGGGAAATAGTCCTTTGGCATTACAATATTATAATGAGGCCGTTGCAAAGCTAGATACTACGAAAAGTGATTGCGATTATCGTCTTTTGTCCAAGATTTATGGACAAATGGCTGATATTTATGATTTGCAACGTTATCCTCTGATGGAATTGAAGGCACTGCAAAAAATGGCTTTATATACTAAGATGGCAAAGGATACTTTGGGGTATTTTATGGCTCTAGAGAATAAAGCTAGTGTTTTTCATAAGTTAGGAAATCTTGATTCTGTTTATCAAATAGCTACCCAGGCTTATCGTAACTACAAAAAGATGGGCAAGGAAGACTATGCAGCTGCGGCTTTAGCACCATTGCATGAAATTTACTTAAAGAGAAAGGATTATACTAAAGCCAAACGAGCACTTGATGAATACCGAGCGAAGTCTAGAATGTTGGATGAACATGGAGAGCCTGTATACTCAGGAAGGGAGTTTTATTATAACTATTTAGGAAAGTATTATGAAGAGACGGGACAAACGGATTCTTCTATATGGTGCTATCGAAAATTGTTAAGTTATCCTTCAGATATTAGGGATTTAGAAGCTGGTTATAAGGGATTATTATCAGTTTACTCTTATAAAGGTGTTGTAGATTCTGTAGTGAAATATGCACATCTTTATGCAGATGCAAATGATACTGCAAATTTTAGAAATTCAGCATCGGAAGTAAGCAAGGTACAAGCTTTGTATGATTATACAGAAAGTCAAAATATGGCAGTGCGAAAGGCTGAAGAGGCAAAAAATGTTTGGAAAGCATTGTTTATGATGCTCTTGCTAATAGTCTTGTTACTCATTATATTAAGAAAACTGAGAAATCGTGCTCAAAAGATGAGAGCTCTGTATGATGCAACGAAGACAGAATTGGCATCAACCCAAAAGGAAATGAGTCTTCAAAACAAAAAAATGGCTAATTTGAGGGGAATGTTGTGCTTTTATCAAATAAATGCCAATGAAGAAAAGTGGAAAAGTGAGAAAATGTTTATGGATTCAAAGATAGTTAAAATTTTCCAAACATACAACAATGTCGGTAAGCAACCAACAGTTGGAGAATGGAAGGATTTACTCATGTTAGTTGAAAAATCGATACCTAAGTTTTGGGAGAAATTGTCGTCTTTTAATGATAAGCTATCAACTGAGGAGTTTAGAGTTTGTGTTTTGTCACGCCTTTCTTTCCCTCCGTCTCAAGTAGCTAATATTTTGGGCATATCTAAACAAAGTGTCACCAATAAGCGTAAAAAAATCGTCCAAATATTGTTTAAGTCAGATGATATAAAAAGGCTGGATGCTTTATTAAAACAGTTTTAATCAATAATGTACTAAATGTACTTTTTGATGTAACAGTTTGATACGTAATTAGTTGGTTTGTATTAAACGGTGTTTGTGGTTAAACTGTGTACTATATGTACTGATTTAATTTTGTAGCTAAGCAAATTATACCTAATTTTGCATACGAATAAAACATTAAATTAAGTAATATGAGACGATTTTTTATTTTGGGCATGATTTGTGCGCTACAGATGGGAGTTGCTTCGGCTATCAATAATCATAGAGTGGAAATGCAGCCAAGTTATTATGATGATTCAACATCGTATAATCATCCTAAAGAAAGAGAAAGTGATTGGGCTCCACAAGTAAGTTTGGAGGATAATCAGTTATCCTTTGAGTTTAGTGATTCACCTATTATTATATATGTATATAGAGGTGAAAGAATGGTCTATACTCAGATGGTTGCTGAGGAATGTGCCAATGTGGAACTTCCGAGCGACTTGAAAGGCAAGTTCACCTTGTATATGGCTTATGGTGATACAACGTATTACGGAGACATAAATCTGTAAGGAATGGGAAAAATGATGAAATTTAAATCGATAATAGGCATAATGGTATGCTTGCTCTTCTTCGGTTGTAAGTCGGAGAAAGAGCAAGTGAAAGACAAGATTGAGCAAATGAAGTCTCGTCCGATAGAGTTATGCCTTAATCAGATGGAGTGTCGCCGTAACCCAGTGAAGTCTTTAGATAAGAAGTACACAATGGTTGTATATGTCGATTCTTCAGAATGTAGTCCATGTGCTTTGAGCAAACTTCGATTTTGGAATCCTCTGATAGCTGAGGCAAAGAAAAAGCAAGTTGACATAAACTATGTCTTTATCTTGGCAGCAAAGAAGGAAGAAATGGAAGATATTGACATGGAATTGGAAATTACAGATTTGCAAAGCTCCATTTATTTGGATACCGCCTTTGTATTTAGAGGTGTTAATTCGGTAATTCCAACAGAGCGACAGTATCATTCTTTTCTTTTAGATAAAAATAGTAATGTCATTCTTGTTGGAAGTCCTATTGAAAAAGATAATTTAAAAGGCATTTATAATAAGTGCTTAGGTATTAACGAATAATGATATTGAAAATTATGAAAAAGAAAATTATTTTTGGAGTATTGAGTGTTGTTATTATCAGTGTTGGTGTAATCCTCGGAACTCGTAATTTGGGTAAAAAGTCTTTGGGGAGTGCTTTATTGATGGCAAATGTTGAAGCTCTTACGCGGGGTGATGTTGGTACGCTTCGTTATAGTTATACACATATTGCTTGCTATGGTGGTCCAGGAAATTCAATGATAGTGACAGGACAGAGAGCTATATGTTGGAGTAATCCTTATGCTGGTTATGAAACTTGTCATAGTCATGGGTGTCAGAAGAATTGCAATTATCGTCCATATTAAATCTTGTGTGGTTATGAAGAAAGTTTTGTTATATTGTAGTTTACTTTTTAGTATTTTGCTTGCTTCTTGTGGAACAACAAAAGATTCTCAGGATGTAGAGCAAATTACCATCACTGATTATAAAGATAAGCAAATAGTGGGGAAAAATATATTTTCTCACATAGATTCCTTGGTCTTGTTGTCGAAAGATGGATGGCCAATGGGGCAAATTAAGAGTGCATGTAAAAGTGACTCGGTATTGTATCTTTTGGATGAGGTCAACTCTATATTCTCTTTTGACTTAAAGTCTGGTAAGGTTAAAAACAAAATACATTCTATTGGTAATGCTCAAAATGAGTATACCGCATTGGATGTTATCTGTATGAAAGATGGAAAGTTGTTGGCTTTGGATATGAATGGTATGTCCATTCTCGTGTTCTCTAGTAACTTGACTTTTGAGAAAAGGTATCATTTGAATTTCCCTTGTTTGGATATCGTTCCTGTCAAAGAAGGTTATCTTGCCTTTAACCTGAATGCTTCTAAAGAAAAGAGAAGTGTAGTCCTTTTGGATGGAAATTTTCAAGAGGTGATTAGCTATATGGATTCAAGTTTCGGTGAGAATTTTATGCCTAGTTCAAAAATCTTTACCCAGACAAATGATGGAGCTTACTTTATATCACCTAAGCAAGATGATGTATATTTGTGGAAAGGAGACTCTTTGAAGTTAGCTTATCAC
>CAVGLH010000017.1:28931-29397 GCA_963630065.1 Bacteroides fragilis
AGCTTACTTTATATCACCTAAGCAAGATGATGTATATTTGTGGAAAGGAGACTCATTGAAGTGGGCTTATCACATTGAGATACCTGACCAAAAGGCTCAAGAAAACGCAAATCGTAAAACGATTAGTTTCTTCAAGATTAAAGGCAATGTTGTTTCGGCTTTTTTAAGTGGAAATGCGGTTTGTTTCAACTTCTATAAAAATGGTAAGAGTTCTGCTGGTATAATAAAGTTGGACAACAATCTTCCTTTTATGCCGTTGTTTCAGGCCGACGATGTGTTGTATTCGATCGTTCCTGTCAGATTTAAGCATAAAAATAAAGACTTAAATGGCTATCGTAAAGAAGCGGTGTTGATTAAGTGTTGGTAAATATCGTAATATAGATTTTTTTTAATAATTTACAATGAAAAAGAAAGTTTTTGGAGCATTCAGCCTTGCGATAGCTTGTGCTGGTGCAATGGTTTACTC
>CAVGLH010000018.1:0-29005 GCA_963630065.1 Bacteroides fragilis
GGGTGCCGTACCTCCTATGATTGCCTTTTCTGGCAAGTATGGGTAACTGTAGGAGGTACAGTGCCCTCGCTGTACCACTCAAGCAAGTTAGCTCCAAGCGCCCTCGCTGTACCAATCCAAAGTAACAGCGCCCTCGCTGTACCAAGTTATTTTTTAATCGCCACTAAGTAGTAACATCGAGTGCTTGGTAAACCTCGTAAAAAACAAGAAAATGGAAAAGAAAACCGTACAAGTGAGCGTGCTGTTCATGCTTTTCAGCATCCTCTTCTGCGTTTGTCTGATAACAGCAAACGTGCTCGAAACAAAGCAAATTGCGATGGGTCCCATCTCCTTGACCGGCGGCCTCATCGTGTTCCCCATCAGTTACATCATCAACGACTGCGTGTGCGAGGTGTGGGGCTTCCAGAAGGCCCGACTGCTGATATGGATGGGCTTCGCCATGAACTTCTTCTTCGTACTGATGGGTGCCCTCTGCGACTGGATTCCGGGAGCGTCCTACTGGCACAATGAGGAGGGCTTCCACGCCATCTTCGGTCTGGCCCCACGCATCGCCGCCGCCTCGTTCGTGGCCTTCATCGTGGGTTCCTTCGCCAACGCCTACGTGATGAGCGTGATGAAAATCCGCGACGGCGGCAAGCATTTCTCCGCCCGCGCCATCTGGAGCACCGTAGCGGGAGAGAGTTGCGACAGTCTCATCTTCTTTCCCCTGGCCCTGGGCGGCGTGGTGCCTACTTCAGAGCTCCCCGTGCTCATCATCTCGCAGGTGATACTGAAGACTGTGTACGAAATCATCGTACTCCCCCTCACCATCCGAGTGGTGAAAGCGCTGAAGAAGCACGAGGGAGAGGATGTCTACGACAACGGAATATCGTATAATATCTTTAAAATTTGGAAAATCAACCTTTAGCATTAATAAAGAATGGATAGAAAACAAGATGGTCTGCAGGCACTCGGTGCCAAGACCGAATACAAAATGGACTATGCGCCCGAGGTATTGGAGACCTTCGTCAACAAGCACCCGGGCAACGACTATTGGGTGCGCTTCAACTGTCCCGAGTTCACATCGCTCTGCCCCATCACCGGGCAGCCCGACTTCGCCGAGATTCGCATCAGCTATATCCCCGACGTGAAGATGGTGGAGAGCAAGAGCCTGAAGCTCTACCTCTTCAGCTTCCGCAACCACGGCGATTTCCACGAGGACTGTGTGAACATCATCATGAAGGACCTCATCCGACTGATGGACCCCAAGTATATCGAGGTGACAGGCCTCTTCACCCCTCGCGGCGGCATCAGCATCTGGCCCTACGCCAACTATGGCAAGCCCGGCACCAAGTATGAGAAACTGGCCGAACAGCGCTTCGCCACGCACGAGTAGAGGGATTTCACGAGAGTGTGAAGTTAATATACTCTAAAATATCAAGGAATTTGATACGACCTGCCGATATTTTCATTACATTTGCAAACGACTATCACGGGGTGCTGAGAAAATCGGCTGAGATTATACCCATTGAACCTGATTCAGTTAGTACTGGCGAAGGGAAATTGATATAACCAAAATTCTGGAAGGCTGTATAGAAAACAGCCCAGGGAGAAGCCCCTAATCTACGGCCACCATGGCCTAGACTAGGGGCTTTTTATCTTTTATCGCTTTCAGAGGCATTTCCGTGTGTACATTTTTTAATATAAAGGAAAAGCGAAATGAAAGTAAACATCAACAACAAAGAGACAGAGACTCAAGCTCTCAACGTAAGGCATCTGGCCGAGGAGCTGAAACTCCCCGCCACAGGCGTGGCCGTGGCCATCAGCAACGTGATGGTGCCACGCGATGAATGGGACAGCACGCCCATCACCGAAGGTGCCGACATCGTAATCGTTAAAGCTTTCTGCGGAGGATGATTTTTAAAGGTAAATAAGAAAGATGAAACGATACATTAACGATGTCTGCAAGTTACAATTCATCTCGCACCAGACCGACACGAAGAGCTATCTCGAAGGCATCAACGATGCTCTGACGGGTGGCTGCAAGTGGATTCAACTGCGCATGAAAGGAGCCACCGACGAGGAGGCAAGACCTATCGCATGGAAAGTGAAGGAATGGTGCAGAATCGCTTGTGCCGTCTTTATCATCGACGACAGAGTGGAACTGGCTAAGGAAGTGGGGGCAGACGGCGTTCATCTGGGCAAGAACGACATGCCCATCGCCGAGGCACGCAAAATCCTAGGCCCCGACTTCATCATAGGCGGCACCGCCAACACCTTCGACGACGTGAAGGCCCACTACAAGGCTGGGGCCGACTATATCGGTTGCGGTCCCTTCCGGTTCACCACCACCAAGGAGAAGCTCTCCCCCATACTGGGGCTGGAGGGCTACCGGGAAATCGTGACAAAGATGAAAGCCCACAACATCGACCTGCCCATCGTGGCCATCGGTGGAATCACCCGCAAAGACATCCCCGACATCCTTAAAACAGGCGTAACGGGAGTGGCCATGAGCGGCAGCATCCTGCGGGCCGATGACCCGGCAAAGGAAACGCATGAAATTATGGAAATATTGAAAAATTGAAATATTGAAATATGAAAAAACTGACTATCGCTGGCAGAGAGTTCGGCTCTCGCCTATTCCTGGGAACAGGAAAGTTCAACAACAACAATCTTATGGCTCAAGCCATCGCCGCATCGGAGACGGAAATGGTGACCGTGGCCATGAAACGCATCGAACTGGAAGACAAGGAGGATGATCTCCTCTCGCACATCGTGCAGAACCCCAACATCCAATTGCTGCCCAACACGAGCGGCGTGCGCAACGCCGAGGAGGCCGTGTTCGCTGCCCAAATGGCGCGCGAGGCTTTCGGCACCAACTGGCTCAAACTGGAAATCCATCCCGACCCACGCTATCTGTTGCCCGATTCCATCGAGACCCTGAAGGCGACGGAGCAACTGGTGAAGCTCGGTTTCGTGGTATTGCCCTATTGCCAGGCCGACCCCACACTCTGCAAGCACCTGGAGGAGGCTGGTGCAGCCACCGTGATGCCCCTCGCCGCCCCCATCGGCACCAACAAAGGACTGCGCATGAAAGACTTCCTGCAAATCATCATCGAACAAGCCACTATCCCCGTAGTGGTTGACGCAGGCATCGGAGCACCGAGCCACGCCGCCGAGGCCATGGAAATAGGAGCCGACGCCTGCCTGGTGAACACCGCCATCGCCGTGGCCGGCGACCCCGTGGAAATGGCCAAGGCATTCAAGGAGGCCGTGGTCTGCGGTCGCCGTGCCTACGAGGCCGGACTCGGAGCCATCAGCGACTGTGCCGAGGCCAGTTCGCCACTCACCGCATTTCTCAACTAACATAATATTTAAGGAGTTAAAGAAGTTAGAGAAGTTAAAGAAGTTAAAGAAGTTAAGACAATGGTACGGCGAGATTGTCGTACCTCCTGGTGATTCCTCACTCTTTTACCTTTTTACTCTTCTACTTTTAATACAAGATTATGCCAAACGACAACAAAGCCTACGCCAAGAGAGAAAAGGCGTATATGCAGGGGAAGATTTTCCCGCAGATCAAGGTGGGCATGACCCGGGTCAACCTCACCCCCACCGTGGTGAAAAACGAGCGCGGCATCCCGCACACCGAGCCCAACGCCCCAGTTTACATCTACGACACCAGCGGTCCCTATAGCGACCCTTCCTATCAGGTGGATTTGAAGAAAGGACTGCCGAGAATGAGAGAGCAGTGGATTCTCGACCGAGCCGACACCGAGCAGCTCGCCGAGATAACTAGCGAATATGGCAAACAGCGCCTTGCCGACCACAGCCTCGACAACCTCCGCTTCGAGCACATCCAACTGCCCCGCCGCGCCAAGGCCGGCAAGCACATCACCCAGATGGCCTATGCCAAGGCCGGCATCGTGACCCCCGAGATGGAATACGTGGCCATCCGCGAGAACATGAACTGCGAGGAACTGGGCATCCATAGCCACATCACCCCCGAGTTTGTGCGCGACGAGATAGCCCGAGGCCGAGCCGTGCTGCCCGCCAACATCAACCACCCCGAGAGCGAACCGATGATTATCGGCCGTAACTTCCTGGTGAAGATCAACACCAACATCGGCAACTCCGCCACAACCTCCAGCATCGAGGAAGAGGTAGACAAGGCCGTGTGGTCGTGCAAATGGGGAGGCGACACGCTGATGGACCTCTCCACGGGCGACAACATCCACGAGACGAGGGAATGGATTGTGCGCAACTGCCCAGTACCCGTAGGCACCGTGCCCATCTACCAGGCATTGGAGAAAGTGAACGGAAAGGTGGAAGACCTGAGTTGGGAAATCTACAAGGATACACTCATCGAACAGTGTGAGCAGGGCGTAGACTACTTCACCATCCACGCCGGCATCCGCCGCCACAACGTACACCTCGCCGACAAGCGTCTCTGCGGCATCGTGAGCCGCGGCGGCAGCATCATGAGCAAGTGGTGCCTGATACACGACCGGGAGAGTTTCCTCTACGAGCACTTCGACGACATCTGCGACATCGTATCTCAGTATGACGTAGCCCTCTCTCTGGGCGACGGTCTGCGCCCCGGCTGTATCGCCGACGCCAACGACGAGGCACAGTTTGCCGAGCTCGACACGATGGGCGAGCTCGTGACCCGAGCCTGGGACAAGAACGTGCAGGCCTTCATCGAGGGTCCCGGCCATGTGCCCCTTCAAAAGATTAAGGAGAACATGGAGCGCCAGCTCGACCACTGCCACGAGGCGCCCTTCTATACCCTCGGCCCCCTCGTCACCGACATCGCCCCCGGCTACGACCACATCACCTCTGCCATCGGAGGCGCACAGATAGCCTGGCTCGGAACGGCCATGCTCTGCTATGTGACCCCGAAGGAGCATCTCGCCCTGCCGGGCAAGCAGGATGTGCGCACCGGAGTGGTGACCTACAAGATTGCCGCCCACGCCGCCGATCTGGCCAAGGGACACCCCGGAGCCACCATTCGCGACAACGCTCTCTCGAAGGCCCGCTTCGACTTCCGCTGGCGCGACCAGTTCCACCTCTCCCTCGACCCCGAGCTGGCACTCCAGTATTTCGAGGAAGCAGGGCACACCGACGGCGAATACTGCACGATGTGCGGACCCAACTTCTGCGCAGCCAAACTGACGCACGACTTAAGGAAATTCAAAAAATAAAGAGAAAAATGTTTTCAGACGAACTAAAGAATATCAGTTGGGAGGAGACCACCGAGCGCATCGCCTCGATGACCGACATCGACGTGCGCCGCGCCCTCGCCAAAGACCATTGCGACGTGAATGACTTCATGGCACTGCTCTCCCCCGCCGCCGAGCCTTATCTCGAACAGATGGCCCGACTATCACGCCAATATACAGAGGAAAGATTCGGCAAGACGATGTCGATGTTCATCCCCCTCTACATCACCAATGCCTGCTCCAACTCGTGCGTCTATTGCGGCTTCCACCGCGAGAACCCCATGGCACGCACCATCCTCACCCCCGAGCAGATAGAGAATGAATACAAGGCCATCAAGCAGTTGGCACCCTTCGAGAACATCCTCCTCGTCACGGGTGAGCATCCTGCCAAGGCTGGTGTACCCTATCTCGCCAAGGCCATCGACATCGCCAAGAAATATTTCTCCAATGTGAAGATTGAGGTGATGCCCCTCTCAGCAGAAGACTACAAGACGCTCGCCGACCACGGAATGAACGGCGTAATCTGCTTTCAGGAAACCTACCATCGCGACAACTACAAGCTCTACCACCCACGGGGCATGAAGAGCCGCTTCGAATGGCGATGCGACGGGTTCGACCGTATGGGCCAGGCTGGCGTTCACTCCATCGGCATGGGTGTGCTCATCGGACTGGAGAAGGAATGGCGCACCGACGTGACGATGATGGCCTACCACCTGCGCTACCTGCAGAAGCACTACTGGAAGACGAAATACAGCGTCAACTTCCCACGTATGCGCCCCGCACAGAACGAAGGGTTCCAGCCCAACTGCTTCATGACCGACCGCGAACTGGCACAGGCCACCTTCGCCATGCGCATCTTCGACCACGACGTAGACATCTCCTATTCTACCCGCGAACCAGCCTTCATCCGCGACAACATGGCGACACTGGGTGTCACCACCATGTCGGCCGAGTCGAAGGTGAACCCCGGCGGCTACCACACCTATCCGCAAGCCCTGGAACAGTTTACCGTGAGCGACGAGCGCACCGCCACGGCAATCAATGCAAGACTGAAGGAGCTGGGCCGCGAACCCGTGTGGAAAGACTGGGATGCCTCGTTCGATCTGTTTAAGAAATCCGCATCATGACAATCGTAATTACCCTTCCCCAATTCTTCGACGGAGAGGCTGAGCAAATCGCCCGGCTTCTCCGTTGCTCCATCGACCTCGTACACATCCGCAAACCACAGGCCACAGCCGAGGAGACGGAGCATCTCATCCAAGCCATCCCACAGGAATACCACAACCGTCTGGTCTTGCACGACCACCACGAGCTGGCCGGGAAATACCATCTCCACGGAGTACACCTCAACAGCCGCAATCCACTTCCGCCAAAAAGTTGGAGGGGAAGCGTGAGCCGCAGTTGCCACTCGCTGGAAGAAGTGAAGGAATGGAAGGAGAGATGCGACTATGTGAGTCTCTCCCCCATCTTCGACTCCATCTCCAAGCAAGGCTATCGCGCCGCCTTCACCACAGAGGAATTGAAAAAAGCGAAGGAAGAAGGTATTATTGACCATAAGGTACTTGCCCTCGGCGGTGTCACCTTCCACCGCATGGACGAAGTGCTGAGGATGGGATTTGGCGGTGGAATGATTCTGGGGGATGCCTGGAAACAGGGACTGGAGCCGGTGGCGCTGACCATCGCTGGTTCCGATTCATCAGCCGGGGCTGGCATCCAGCAAGACCTGAAGACAATGACGGCACTCGGTGTGTACGGAGCCACGGTCATCACTGCCGTCACCAGTCAGAACACCCTAGGCGTTTCGTCCGTACTGCCCATGCCCGCCGAGACGGTCGCCTCCCAGTTGGAAGCCGTTCTCTCCGACCTCAACGTGACGTCTATCAAGATAGGTATGGTGCCCGATGCCGCCATAGCCCGGGTCATCGGCCAAGAAATCGCAGCCTACAAGAAGCTCCACGCTTGCCAAGTGGTCTATGACCCCGTGATGATTTCCACCAGTGGCCGAAGGCTCATGGAGGAGGATTGCGTCGAGGCAGTGGAAAGAGAATTGTTTCCAGTCTGCGACCTCATCACCCCCAACCTTCCAGAGACGGAAAAACTCTTGGACAAACCAATCCGCGACATTCCCCACGACGGCCTCGCCCTGGCGCAACGCTACGGCACGGCATTCCTCGTAAAGGGAGGCCACGGGGCGAACACCTCCCTCTCCACAGACTACCTTTGCCTCCCTGGTGGCGAAACGGAAAAATATGAAAGCCAGATGATAGACACCCCCAACCTCCACGGTACGGGCTGCGCCCTATCGTCGGCCATCGCCTCCTTTCTGCTGAGGGGAGAGCCTCTGCCGTCGGCCGTGGCCCACGCCAAGACCTTCATCACCCAAGCCATAGAGCGAGGCAAGATTCGGCGCATCGGAAGGGGCAACGGGCCGGTCGGGGGATAAAGGAGATACACCTCATCTCCATTGTTAAGTGGGGCCAGGAACCTTTCCCCTTGCCCCTGAGAAAAAGAGCGGCGGAGTTTGGTATTTATCTCCCTAAAAATATCCATTTCAAGAAAACTCTAATAACATTTCAAGTTTTTTTCAGTAACTTTGCACCCAGAATTCAAACAAAACAAAGTTACATGATGAGATTTCCAAAAACAATGCCGAAGCCCTTCTTGCTGCAATCGAAGAAAATCGCGGTCTGCTTGGCAATGGCCATGACGCTGGGAGCCTGCGACACCGTGTTCGATGTGCATCCCTACGACGTGAGGGTGGAGGGCGAAACAGACGTGAACGCCAAGAACATCCAGCTGATAGAGCAAGCCGTGAAGACCTGCGACACCATCCGCTTCGCCGTAATCAGCGACAGCCACCAGTGGTACAATGACCTGGAGGACGAGGTGAGCGACATCAACCGCCGCAGCGACAGCATCGACTTTGTGATACACTGCGGCGACATCTCCGACTTCGGAGCCACCCGCGAGATGACCTGGACACGCGACAGGATGAGCAAGCTCAAGATGCCCTCTGTGGTGCTACTGGGCAACCACGACTGCCTGGGCACGGGCAACCAGTCGTACGAGGCCATCTACGGCAAACCCGACTTCAGCTTCATAGCCGGGAAGGTGAAGTTCGTGTGCCTCAACACCAACGCCATCGAGTACGACTATTCCCGCCCTGTGCCCAACTTCGACTACATGGAAGCGGAGCGCACTGCCGACTCGCTGAGTTTCGACCGCACCGTGGTATGCATGCACGCAGCCCCCTACTCAGAGCAGTTTAACAACAATGTGGCAAAGGTGTTCAACGTCTACATCCACCAGTTCCCCCACCTGCTGTTCTGCCTCGACGGACACGGCCATCACATGCGCCAGGAAGAACCCTTCGCCGACGGCACCTTTTTCTATATGGTGGCCAGCAGCCACTTCCGCCAATACTACATCTTCACCATCACCCCCAACGAATATCACTATGAAATCATCGACTTCTAGACGCTTTGGCAGCCCGGCCGTCCGCCTGCTCGCCTTCCCCCTGCTGCTCTCCCTGGCCGCAGTCCAGACAGGTCACGCACAAGAGAGAACCACAGCGCAAGAGAAAGCTGCCATGCCAAGCAGCCCAACCATCGACTCGCTGAGCCGCTATGAAAGAAACGTGGAGCGCTACCGCAAGCACTGGGACGTGCTCATCCCCACCCAAGGCGTGATACAAACCTGCGGCAACATGGGTGTCCTCTCCGTGGGCATCGGATGGGACTATGGGCGCAACAAGCAGTGGGAGACACAGCTGCTTTTGGGTTTCGTACCGAAATACGACTCCGACAGGGCCAAGCTCACACTGACCATCAAGGAGAACTTCATCCCCTGGCGCACGGAGTTGGGAAAGGGATGGCAGTTCGAGCCGCTGGAATGCAGTCTCTATGTGAACACCGTTTTCGGCCACGATTTTTGGACGAAACAGCCCACCAAGTACGAAAGCGGCTATTACCCTTTCTCCACTCGCGTGCGCCCCAACCTGGCCCTGGGCGAGCGTTTCCGCTACGACATCCCCAACAGCCGACGGAAGCGCATCAAGGGCTTCACATTATTCTACGAGTTGGGCACCAACGACATCTACTTCATGCGGTTCTATCGAAACGGGAACGCTGGCTTTTGGGATGTCTTCGGCCTCTCGCTGGGTGCCAAGGTGCAATTTCTTTAGGGGCAGAGGGACATATAAACTGCCCGAATAAAGCGTGGTTTCATGTTTTTTCTTACGGGAACTGGGGATAGTCCTCGAATCGGGGCTTGCGCTTCTCCAAGAAGGCCTTGCCGCCCTCCTGCGCCTCGTCCATGGTATAGTAGAGCATGGTGGCATCGCCGGCCAACTCCTGGATACCAGCCTGGCCGTCTAACTCTGCATTAAGTCCGGCCTTGATCATGCGCAGGGCCAGGGGCGAACGTTCCATCATTATCTCGGCCCATTCCACGCATGTGTCCTCCAGCTGGTCGAAGGGCACCACCTTGTTCACCATGCCCATCTCCTCGGCCTCCTTGGCCGTATATTGCTTGCAGAGGAACCAAATCTCGCGTGCCTTCTTCTGTCCCACCATTCTCGCCAGATAGGACGCACCGAAGCCAGCGTCGAAACTGCCCACCTTGGGCCCCGTCTGTCCGAAGATGGCATTCTCTGAAGCGATGGTGAGGTCGCACATCACATGGAGCACGTGGCCGCCGCCGATGGCAAAGCCGTTGACCATGGCGATGACGGGCTTGGGCAAGCGGCGAATCTGCATCTGCACGTCGAGCACATTGAGGCGGGGCACACCGTCGGTGCCAACATATCCTCCACGGCCCTTCACGTTCATGTCGCCACCGGCACAGAATGCCTTGTCGCCAGCCCCCGTGAGGATGACCACACGGATGTCGAGACACTCCCGGCAATAGCTGAACGCCTGCGACATCTCCCAAGTGGTCAGGGGAGTGAAGGCGTTGCGGTAACGCTCACGGTTGATGGTAATCTTGGCGATGTGGTTGTACTCCTCGAAGATGATTTCCTTGAAATCAAAACCTTCTATCTTTTTCCAGTCCTTCATTTCTTTTTAATGTTAAGTGTTAAATGTTAAGTGTTAAATGTTAAGTGTTAAATTATTGGGCCCGCTTCCAGTCGAGCAAGCCTTTGCCCTCGTCATCCAGTTCTATGCCAAGTCCGATGATTTCCCGCTTGTCGGCCTTGAAGGGCTCCAGGTATCGGTTGTCGAGAATCTGCCGCACGGCAGCCTCCTTGCCCCCGTTGTTTTTCAGTTTCAACTCTATCACATAGACGAATCGGGAAGTGCTGGCAACGAGGTCGATTCTGCCAGTGGCGAGCATACGCTCCACTTCCACCTTCATGCCTATGGCGTTGAGGATGGTACTAATAATGAGGCGATAGCGCTCCTCCATATCCATCGAGGCCAACTTCTTGTTGCTGTAAGGCACGTCGGCAATCAACGCCTTGAGCGACTTCATGGCTTCCTCAAGCTGGCAGGTGCCGAATTGGGCATACAAATTGGCTTGCAATGACTGGATTTCACATTCTTCCCGCATAGTAAGGGCCGGGAGTACCATTTCGTAGAGAGCCTGTCTTACCTCCTCATTGGGGAATCCCAAAATGTAGCCGAACTCGTCGCTGTCCTTGATGGTAAGATAGCCCGACTGATAGAGGAACAAGGGCGCTCCGCCACCTGTTACATCCGACATTTCCAAGGTGTTGCGCAAGATGCGGCAATTCTCGAAATCGCCTAATCTCAACTCGGCGTTGGTAACAAACTTCGGAAGGAGCGAAGTGGCGCCAGAGGAGGCCCAGAAATTACCCAGCTCCTTCGTGCTAAGAGCCTTCACCAAACTATAAGGATTGTAAATGTCCACCATATTATGGCGACAGAAATGGTAGCCGTCGTAATAATCCTTCAGCCTGTCGTGTGTCTCCTGCAGCGACCAATGGTTGAATACTGCCATCGCTTCCAGCTCGGGTTGGAAATTCTCTCCAATTTCCTCTTCCGTAATACCACAGATTGTCGCATACTCCGGCAGGAAACTGATATTGGTCAGGTTGTTGAGCGCAGAGAACAGGGAAATCTGAGTAAACTTGGTGATGCCCGTGATGAAGACAAACTTCTCGTATTCGTCTGCATTCTTTAGTACGGCAAACACGGTGCGGTACACTTCGGTGCAAGCCTCATGGAGCGGTGTCTTCCAAGAATGCTGCAAGGGCGCGTCATACTCGTCGATGAGTATGGCCACCGGCAAGCCGGTCTGTTCGAACGCCTTCACGATGATGTTCTTAAACCTGCTGGAATAAGCCGTCAAGGACAATGGTTTGATTCCATACTTGGCTTCATAGCCTGTGAAGACCTCGTCAAAGTAAGATTGGATGCTTTCGGGCGTAGCCCCGGCCATACTCATGTCGAGCCTGACAACGGGATAAGCCTTCCACTCCTCCTCCATCTCCATAATCTTCAGTCCCTCGAAGAGTTCTTTCTTCCCCTCGAAATAAGCATGCAAAGTGTCAACGAGCAGCGACTTGCCGAATCGGCGTGGACGGCTCAAGTAATTATACTTGTCACCATTGTTCACCAATTCCCAGACAATGTCGCTCTTGTCAACATACAAGTAGTTCTGCTTTCTTATCACATTGAACGACTGTATGCCTACCGGTAATTTTCTACGCTTGATGCCTGCCATATCCTCTAATGTTTTAATGTTAAGTGTTGAAGTTAAGTGTTGAATTACTCGGCTTTTTCATGCCGAGCAAGACCTTCCCACTCTTTTAGATGGCAAAGTTAAGCAAAATAATTGTAAAAGCCTAAAATTAAACCATAAAATATGAAGAGAATGACTGAAAACATTTGGAGATTAAAAATTAAAGCCGTACTTTTGCAAGCTCAAAACTACAAAAAACAGTAACAGCCGGTATTCAGGAAGGCTGACTAAAACAAAAGACAAAAAACAGATGAAACGCAAAATATGGTTGGCTGTATCAGCCTTAATCTTTTCTACCCCAAGCGCGCTCGCCCAGGATGAGGACGAGATCAGACTGCATTATGTCAAGGGCGACACCTTGGCATTCTATGCCGATGCCTACGTCCTGCCCGAAGGCGCCAACCTCGACAGGCTCCTCCGCAAGCTGCCCGGCGTGACCTACTACAGCAGCGGCAACGTGGAGATAGATGGCATCAGCGTGAAGGAAATCACGGTGGACACCAAGTATTTCTTCAAGAACACCATCGCCAGCATCACATCCCGCATCCCCGCCTACGCCATCTACATGGTGAAGTTTTACGACTACGACCAGGGCAAGCGCATGAGCATCACTCTGAAGAAGGAATTCCAGAAGAAATGGTGGGCGGAGTTCTCAGCAGCACTGGGGCCCGACAGCCGATACTCGGAAAAGGCATTCGCCATGGTGGACGACAAGAAACTCCGAATGACGGTCTACGCCAACGTGAACGACATCAACGACTCACGCCAGCCCGGCCAGGAGACGGAGTGGACTCCCGCAGAGGCCGCCAAGAACCAGCGCACCACACAAGCCGGCGGACTGGACTACCGGCGGAAGGAGAAGAAATGGGACATGCTGGGCTATCTGACGTTCAACCGAACCGTGACCAACACCGTGACCGACATCAACAGAACCAACTTCATCGAGTCGGGCAACACCTTCCAGACTTCCCATGCCAACGGCAAGAACATGAAGATGAAGATAGACACCTACCACGACTTCCATACCGTGCTGGGGGCGGTAGACCTGCACATAAAGCCGAAGTTCACCTACAACTCGGGCGACAACACCACGCAAACCACGGCCTCCCTATCCTCTGCATCAAGCGAAAACCCGCAGCTGATCAACGACAGCTACAACCTCGCCGCCACGCTGAGCCACAGCTATACGGCAGGCATCTCAGCCACCGGCAGCATCAAGTTTGACAACAAGCGCAAGCAAGTGAAGGTGGAAGTGGGAGCCACGAACAAGGGCGGCAGGGAGGAAAAGCGCACGGAGCAGACCATCAACTACTACGACACCTCCATCGACTCCACCTACCACTACAACCAGCGTCTCTTCACCCGCCCCATCGACTACACCGACTACTATGCCAAGATCAGCTACATCTGGCTCAGCCGCCACGCCCTCACCACCCTGCAATACCAATACAAGGGCATCGACCAGCACGAAGAAATGGCAGAGGACGGAACGAAAAACGGCAACAACAGTTACCAGCAGCGGGAGCATGACAACTATCACGAGCTCACCCTGAAATATCGCTGGGCACTGCCCACCAAGCATGGTATCTGGAACGTCAACCTCTACCTGCCAGTGGGCCTGCACAGCATCCGCCGCACCTACACCCGGAGCGACTTCGACCGCACGCACACCGACCGCTACTGGTCGCTCGATGCCAAGAACACGTATCTGCAATGGCGAAGCAACAACCTGAGGCACAAGCTCACGCTCTTCTTCCTGAGCACATCCACGAGACCCGAGATAGAGCAGACGGAGCAGGTGACCGTCACCACCGACCCACAGACCTACTATCGGGGCAACAGCAAGCTGAAAGCCCAGCTGAAGACCGATACCAGGCTGTCCTACACCTACCTGAGCAAAGACATGAGATACGAGATTGGGGCACAGATTATTCGAGAGCACACCCACAACGCCATCGTCAACAAGCTCTCCTACGACAAACCGTCGGGCAGAAAGCTCTACACCTACGACAATGCCAACGGCAACAACAACACGCAGATGAAGTGGATTCTGGGAATGCCGCTCACCACGGGCTCCAACCTCTTCCTGCACAACAGCATGACGTATGGAATACAACAAAAGGTGAGTTTGGAAGAGACGAAAAACGACGATGCCGCCGACATCGCCACCGTGAAGAAGAAAGCGACCGTGCGCAGCATCGACGACGACTTGCGACTGAAATGGAAAACGGGCGCACAGGTGTTTACCCTGCGATCCCGCTTCCGCCAGTCTTATACGAACAATGGCGGCACCATCTCCCACCCCGTAGACTGGGAGCTGGGCCTGCTCGCCCACCTGCACCTGCCGTGGAAGCTCGACCTGGCCAACAACTTCAACCTATACGGTCGCCGCCAGTATGCCACCAAGGAATTGAACACCACCGACTTCGTATGGGATGCCCGCCTGGTGCGCACCTTCCTGAACGACAAACTGATGGTAGTGCTGGAAGGTTTCGACATCCTGAAGCAGTTGAAGCACGTGGAATACACCCAGACCAGTAGCTACGTGAGTAGCAAGCGCACCAACGTGATTCCCTCCTACGCCATGGCTTGCGTGGTGTACCGACTGAACTACACGAAGAAAAGCTACAAGCCCAGCTTGCACTGGTACTAAAAATCAAAAAAGGATTTCATCGCCCGGTTGTCTGCGTCGATGTCGGTGAACACCTCCAGGAGCATGGGGCGCGGGCTCTCGGTATGGATGAGCCAGTCGATGCCGTTCTTCATCGACGGCATGTCGTCGGCATTGCGATAGTCCACGTCCTGCGCCTCACAGATGTGGTAGGCTGATGTGCGGTGTTCCGCCATCACGAGCTGCTCCCTCGCCTTGCTCTTCTTCAGTCCCTCGAACTTGCCGAAGATGGCACCTCCGCCGTTGTTGAGCACGAGGATGCGCAGACTGCCGTTGAGGTTCTGGTTCCAAAGGGCGTTCTGGTCGTAGAAGAAGCTCAGGTCGCCCAACACGCAAAACACCTTCTGCTGGCTCTTGGCATCTGGCGAATGATATTCCGAGAGATAGATGGAGAGGCCTGCCGCTGTGGAGAGCGTGCCCTCGATGCCGTTCACCCCCCGGTTGCAATGCACATACTGGCGGGCATAGATGGCGGCCAGGCGGATGGCGGAGCTGTTGCCATATACCAGGCGGCACTCACGGGTGTCGTCGAGCGAATGGGCGAGGTATTCCTGCTGGAAATACTTTACTGCCGCCATACTGCTGAAGGGCGGCTCGTAGTCGTAGGCATGACGCTTGGCGGCTCTGAGGGCCTTGCGCCATCGCTCCTTGTAATCATCCGCCTCGTCGGGATATTTTTGTTCATAAGAGGTCATGGCCTCCGCCAATTGGTTGGGGTCGGCATGGAAGATGCGGTCGAGGTGCATGAAGGTATCGATGCACTCGCCGTCCTCGCTCACTCGCCACACCTTGGCTCCTGCCCCACCCTCGTCCACGCTCCTTGCTGCACGGCGCAGGAACTGCTTCAGTCGCTTGCTCACCAGAGTGCCGCCCACATAGAGGATGAAGTCGGGCATAAAATCAATCGTTTCATATGTCTCCGTATCGCCACGGAAGTTTGCCACTTGAATCTTTCCCTTTTCCAACTGGGCGAGCACCTTCTCGAAACTGCTCTCCAATAGTTCGCCGGAAAACTCGCGCCTTGCCGGGTCCTTGCTGGCTGTACCGAGGGCGGTAAGCTCGATGAGCGTCACGGCCCATGTGCCGATGTTCTTGATGCCATAGAGCGAGGAGGATGGATAGTCCTGTCCCACCACTATCATCGGCTTCTTGGCGTTGAGGAAGTCGAGCAGGTCGCCATAGTGGAAATCGCCGCCGAAGAGATTGGTGTGTACATAGTCGATCCAACGGGTATCGGGCAGTTCGGGTTGGGTGAAACGGTAGAGCGGTTCGGCTATCTGCACATTGATGTGGACGGGTCCTGTCTTGCGGTGCACACAGTCGAGCACCGCCTCGTGTACCTGTCGTTCGCAGTACCATGCCTGCAGGTCGTGGAGTTCCTTTGCCTCGTCATCGTGCTTGGAATAACCGGGGATGATGGGCAGGTTCACACTTCTGTTCACCATCGTGCCGAAGACGTTCGCCTGCGGCAGGGTCTGTCCGTCCTGCTGGCCTATCCAAGCCTCGGGGCGGTCGGCGGAAATGAAGATGACGGGCAGTTTCTGGTAATAAGCCTCCACCACGGCGGGATAGAGATTCACCAGTGCCGAGCCCGACGTCACCACCACGGCCACGGGGGCGGGACAGGGCGAAGGATTTCCCATCGCCAGTCCCAGTGCCACGAATCCCGCACTGCGCTCGTCGGTGACGGGATAGCATCTGATGCCCTCCACCTCATTAAGATTATGTACAATGGGAGCATTGCGACTGCCGGGGCAAACCACCACTCGCCTGAGACCGTGGCTCTTGAGTACACTGGTCAATATGTTGACATTTTCTATCGTGCTAAACATCCCTTTTTTTTTAAAAATGTTAAGTGTTAAATGTTAAGTGTTAAATTTAATGTTAAGTATTAAGCTTAATGTTAAGCGACCTGTACGGTTGTTTTTTGGGGACACAGAAAGCGCAGATTCACTCGGAACATTCTTGCTGGAGTGGTACGGCGAGGGCGACTTGTTTCCTGCTGGAGTGGTACGGCGAGGGCGACTTGTTTCTTGCTGGAGTGGTACGGCGAGGGCGACTTGTTTCTTGCTGGAGTGGTACGGCGAGGGCGACTTGTTTCTTGCTGGAGTGGTACGGCGAGGGCGACTTGTTTCTTGCTGGAGTGGTACGGCGAGGGCGACTTGTTTCTTGCTGGAGTGGTACGGCGAGGGCGCCGTACCTCCTATAATTGCCATTTCCGGCAAGTATGGGTAACTGCAGGAGGTACAGCGCCCTCGCTGTACCACACTCAAGCAAGAAAGATTCATATATCAAGTATTGCCTCACAATGCGCCAGCCAATTTAACATTTAACACTAAATATTTCTCCCATCGTTTGCATTTTTGCTTCTGTCTCCACCCATTCCTTCTCCATCTCGCTCTCCCTCAGCAGTCCGCCACCGGCATAAAGGTCGCAGATGCCGCCGGGCAGGAGGTTCATGCAGCGCAGGGAGACGAAAAGATGGGTCTTGCCACTGGGCGACAGAGGCCCCACGAAACCGCTATAGTACTTGCGGGGCTGATGCTCATGCGCCAAGATGAACTGGCGAGCCTCCTCCTTCGGGATGCCGCAGACGGCCGGTGTGGGATAAAGGGCTTCGAGCACGTCGCCCAGTCCATGACCGGCGCACAGGCGGAAACGAATGTCGGTGCGCAGGTGATAGAGGTTGGCGGCCATCGTAGTGTAGGGACCTTTCAGATGCCACTCGTCAGAGAATCCCTGGATGCAACGCTCGATGTAGTCAGTGACGTATTGCTGCTCCTCCCGGTTCTTCTCCGACCACTCCACTCCCTCCACGGGATAGTCGGCCACAGTCTTGGAAGGTGCCGCCCGCTGCGTGCCGGCAAGCGACATCGTCTGATAACAGCCTCCCTCACCCCTGAGCAACACCTCGGGAGTGGCCATCAACCACGTACCCGACTGCGGCGTGCTGACGAGCGAGACGAAGAGACGGGGGTACATTCGGCAAGCTCTCATGAAGAGTTGCTCCGCCGAAAGACTTGTATCCATCGTCATCTTCCTGGCCAGCACAATCTTGCGAAACACGCCCTTTTCCAACTGTTCGTGGAAGCAAGCGAAAGCCCTTGCGTAGGCCTCAAAATTGCGTCCCGACGCAGGAATTGCTGCATCCCGACGTAGGAATTGCTGCGTCGGGACGTAGGAATTGCCGCATGGCGAATCCGTCCCCACCGCCACCAGCCTCGTCTCGTCGGGATGTATCAGCACCACGGGGCAATCCGCCGATGGTGCAAAGGGAGCCACCACGAAGCCCTCCTTACCATTCAGCTGCGCCACGGAGGAGAGCACCTCTGGCTCCCCCTCGTGCTGCGCCACATAGGTGGCATGGTGAAGATAGGGCAAGCGATAGTAGGCGAAAGCCTTGGCCACGTGTTGAGAGTTGGAATCCATCATTTCTTCTGGGGAGTAAACACATAGTTGGTCACCTGTACGGTGCAGATTACGTCGCCGGCACTGTTCTTGATGTCCACCTGCCAGGTGTGGAGCGTCCGTCCCTTGTGCACGAGTTTGCCGTAGGCCGTCACCGTGTCGCCCTCAGTCACGGCCAGCACATGGCTGCCGCTCACGTTGATGCCCACGGCAATCTGTCCCGGACAAAGAGCCAGCGAGCCGACTCCAGCCAGGTTCTCGGCCAGGGCCAGTGAAGCCCCTCCGCTCAGAAAGCCGAAAGGTTGACGGTTACGCTCATCCACCTTCATCGTAGCCTTGAGGGTATCGGGTTCGGGTGTAGAGAAGAATTTCATGCCGAGGGTCTTGGAGAGTCCGTCGGAATCGCTTATTCTTTTTCCTAGTTCTTCTAAGTTCATCGTTCAGTTCTTTCTTTTAAATCAATCTTTTCTTAATTCAAGAAGTTATTTGATGGCAGCAAAAGCCATAGCAGTGGACTCACCATCATGTAACATGATGCAAAATTAATAGAAATAACAGACAAAACAAAATAAATAAGGCATTTTTATATTTTCATCGCCTCATTTTACTTGCCGAAGGGATGGTAGTCGATGTCGATGACACGCTTGTTGACGATCATGTCGGGTCGTTGATGTAAAACCTCCTTTGTCTGTTCTGCAGGCATCTGTCGAGAGCCTGGTATCTTATCATTGCATTCTTGTTGATTGGCATAGTCTTCTTCTTTAGTTGTCTTGTAATGAAATGTCAAACTTGATATCTTGGCGTCGTTTCAGCACGATTACGTCTCTCGTGTCGGTGTTCTCTATGGTGAAACGCTTGCTGTTCACAGTCCAGTCACGCAGCATATCCCAACCGTTGGCGAAACCACCGTCAGGATAGATGCTCAGGCGTTTTCCTGCACATTCCATGATGAGCACACGCCAGTGTGGAAGCTTGTGGTATGGCCTTGACTGTATCGGCACCAGTTGACCGTTCACATGATTGTCGCAGTCCAAATCATTCAGCCAGCCTTCCGCCAAGTCTCCCAATACGGCATCACGCTGGGCATTGTCTTGAAGATTGGCAGTAACGGTTCCCCTGTAATTTGGGTCGCTGTACACTTCCATCAGGAATTCTAGCGTAAAGTCCTTTCCTATAGCCTTTACAATGCCACCGATGGTCTGGAGCGTCAGCACCATGCCCATCACACTCTTCAGATGCTCGTCTTGATAACTGATGGTCAAAGGAGCATCTTGCTGTTTGCAATAGCTGATAAACTTGTCGATGATACCGTCCGACGCTTTTTGCAAAATGGCAAACAAGTCTTTGGTCTTGATTTGTCCAGTGTCCGCACCATCCAAGATGACAATCTTCGTGTTGGGCTTATAGGAGCAGTCCACTGGTGTTGCCCCAGTGCAGATGTTGTCCATGCGGGCACAGTAGAGCGTCTGGTTGCTCCAAGCGTCGTTCAAGTTGGCATTCTCCGCATTATTGGTGAAATAGAGCGTCTTGCCGATGTATGCTATCGGATAGACAGACTTGCCAAATGTCTGCCCGGGCATTTCCACCACAGCCTTTGCCCATCCATCCTTGACAGAGCGCAAGGTGTCGATGCAAGGCTCGGGTATGTCTCTATTGCTGTTGCGCAGCACACAAAGTATTGTCTTCTTGTCCTTGATGCCCAACTTGTTGAAGAAATGCGTTCTCCAACCGTGGTCTCCTTCGTAGTTCCATTTCTCGAAGTCGTCTTGTGTGAAGAATACCGTTTCCTGCACTTCACTTGCGTAAGCCTCCGCCATGCTGACATTGCTGGTTTCCGATGCTTCCGCCGACACGGCTGCCACCTCCTCAGGCAATACTCCGCGCGCTTCCTCTTCTTCCTTTATCCAGTCCAAGGCTGCATCTATGTCCACCTGGTCGATATAACGGAGGGTAAACTTGTTGAGCAGGAAGTCTTTGGAGTTTCTTCTCCTGGCTTCAAGGAGCATCGTCTTTGCCGCATTGATGACGTCCTTCATCAACGGGAGGTTTGACAACTGGTTGGAATACCCGGCACCGCCCGGATTGGTATCGAAGAGACAGAGGTGGCCGTTGGGCATCACGGCAAAATCTACGGCACCACGCTCCTTGCCCAACGTATCAAGCAGGGCTTGCGTAAGAACGATGCCCAAGGTGAACAACAGGCTGTCCTCCACCCTATTGTTCATCCATTTCTTCTGTCCTTTGTGACGTATTCTTATCTCCGAGAAGTCGGTCTGAATCAGTCCGCCGATGATGATGTTGCGTCGGATGGCCGTACTGTCATGCGAACCGACACAATATTTGCGTGCATCCTTTCCTGCCACGGCAAAATGATAAAGCGGCTTGTCGGGGTCATCGGGATTTTTCTTCTTGTGTACACGGGTGTTCATGTCGTATGGCAGACTGCCGAGTGTGTCGTCCGGGTCTGCCACGTCAGTTTCCAGAACCGTCCGACCGCATTTGGCACACATGCAATATCCGTAGCCTATGCCCTCATTGTAATAAAGGATGTGAGCATACCCAGAGTCACGGTTGCTTCTCACGGAGAAAAGGTGTGGCTCAGTCACGAGGTCAGCCCAATCGGTTGTACCTATCAACTGGGCGTTGACGTGCGTGTATCTGTTGTTGTCTATCACTCTGCTCTTGTCCTCGTTCATGTCCGGCACGAACCCTACGGGCTGCACCAGTTCCAGCCCTTCCTTTCCATTGACACTCCACCGTTGCTTGTTGTCCAGCGAGGAGGCATTGTCAATGACGCATTTCTCGGAGTTTCGGTATATTTGCTTGAACGACCGTGCCCCCTGATACATATTGGCAAACTGAACGCCCCTCACCACATAGACCACTCCGTCCACCACGATGCTGTTGCCGGGCGCATATTGTGCGATGGCCTCGCGCAAGCCGTATGAAGGATTGGATGAAGCGGTAGGCCGATAGGCCGTAGATGAGCCAAGGCTGTTCAAGTCGAGCGACAACACTTCCACCGGCATGTTGGCATTGGGCGTGAAACGGTGGGTGGCCCAGAAATTGAGCAACCTTTCGAGCAGTACCTCGTAATATTGCATCTTCAACAGCGTGCGGAACTTGTCGTTGGTGGCATCCTTGAAGGCGAACTTCAGGTCTTCCAACTTCATGTTCAGCTCCGTATAGCAACGTTTGTTGTCCTTCAGCGCATTGTCCACCACTTCTGTCACCATTCCGTCATACACGGTTCCCCGCAACAGTTGTTCGAGGCCTTCCCGTATATCATCGTCGAGGGCGTTCATACACTTTTGGTTGAACACCTCATACATGGTTCCCGTCTGTTCGCCCAACTTGTTGTTTGGCGAACATTCCTCATTGTCTTCAGGCTTCACCACAACCGCATGGTTGCCTTCCTTTCGTCCGATGAAATTGGAGTAATAGTTATAGACCGCCTGTGTCAACCGTCCGCCGCAGTCGCCGTCCTTGAACACGCCAAACGAACGGATTAGATATGAGTTGGCATGACGCTGCACCACCTGCGGACTCATCAAGTCCACCATTGGCACGCACACCGGGCGACTGATGATGGAAGGTATCGGGTTGAACAGCGTTCTCAAACCGATGGCATCGCTGCCGCATAGTGTGATGCAGGCACTCTTCACCTTGTTGTTACGGCCGCTTCGTCCGGCGCGCTGCTTGTAGTTGGACGGCATGGGTGGCACACTGGTAAGCATCACCACCTCCAGATTTCCCAAGTCCACACCCATTTCCATGGTGGTGGAGCAGGCCAGGATATTGATGGTGTGTTCCTTGAAGTCGGTCTGCAAGGTTCTTGAAACGTCCTTGTCCACCTGCGCCGTGTGCTCCGCCTGTATGAAGAGGTTGGGCTTGGCGTAGATGTCGGTCAGGCGATTTTCAAACACGCCGTTCTCTCCCCATATATGGTTGTTCCAAAGTATCTGCCTGTACACCTTCGCCCACTGTCGCACCTCTTCCTTCGACATGCCTTGTTCTGTCGGGAATGCGCTCCATCGTTCGTGCCATTCATCTTTGAGCAGGCAAACCTTGTTGCCGCCAAGATAAGGAGCGAAATTCTTGAAGTGGTTCTCTATCGGGCGCAGACACACCGTATGCTGTTGGGTGGCATCGGTATTGGTGTCGCACAGATACACATCCTCGTAGAGCTTGAAGCACAGGTTCTTCAAGTTCAAACGATAAGGGGCATTTTCGTCTTTCTGCTTGTCAGTGATGAAGCACTGCCCGTCCTTGTCCCACGACTGCGACAACTGCAGCAGTTCTCCGCCCTCACGGGTAACGTCTTCCCACAAGGCTTCCATCAGGTCATTGACCAATCCGAAGTTCTCCCGGTATGCTTCCGTGGCATTTCCGCCACGGTCTTGTCTCAGCAGTTCGCAGATGAAGCGCACGATACGGGCATTCGACATCTTCTTGGGGTCAAGCACCGGTTTCTTCACAGGACGGCGGCGAGGCTTCTCCGTGGCAAAACGCTCACAGGCAAAGATGTCTATCGGATTGGTATCGGCTATCTTCAGGTACAAGGACTGGTTGGAACGCACCGTGTAGTCCATGAATATCTGTATCAGGTGGTGCCAGTCGTCCTTGCTTATCTTGTTTTCCTCGTTGTGAATGTTTGCGTTGAAACGTTCCACTGCGTCGGGCAGCTCGATGCGCCCTATCTGTGGATAGCAGGTACAGAAGAGTCCCAAGGTCTCTGGTGCAGCGGCTGATACAGGACGTGAAGACAAGTACATCACCATGATGGACTGGATATATTTGTCCATCACGTCATTGCGGATGTCACCATTCACGTCGAGTTCCTCGCTGTCACCGCTTCGCTTCACAAACTGTGCGCAGAACACCTTGCTGAGTCTGTCGTTCTTCAACAGACTTGCCACTTCCATCCACGTGAGCCAAGGCTTCTTGGAAGCCTGCAGGGCCTGAATCTTTCCTGCCATTTCTGTCAGCTTCACGACATCTGTCACGAAGTTGGGCAGCCCGGCCTGTAGCTGGGCTATCTCAGCATCCACCTTGCTTTGGCTTTCCGCCTTGCGACAAAGCTCATGGAAGATACGGCTATACACCCAGTCGCGTTCCTGCTCCAAATTCTGCTTCATGGTGGCCTTTGCCGCCATCTGTCGGCTGTCGGCAAAACTGAGGTATTGCTGTCCGTCGTGCAAGACTATCTTGTCTGTGTCTTCGGCACTTACCTTGTCGAGGTTGTCAAGCACTGACGGAGCCAACAGCCGGGAGATAAACTCGGGCGAAGTCCTGAACTTCATGAGCCAGGCACTGTCCGCCGTCTCTTCCATATCCTTGTCCAAATCCTCGTCACTGTTCTTGCGTTTGGTCAGTTTGCTGTTGCAGTGTGGGCAGCGGCATTTGGTGTTCACCACGAGATGCCAGTCTGCTGCCACGAGCCTGCTCGCAGTGGATGAAAGCAATTTTCCGTCCATCACCTCCATAGACACGTTGTTGTCGCCGTTTTCATTGTCCTTGTTGGAGAGTCCGATGATGGCAAGCGGCTGTTGTTGTTCATCGTCAGCCTCTTCCGCCAAGTCAAACATGTCACTGTCCTCACGCTCCACTGCCTTGTATTTGCCAAAGTCATCGCCCGGCTGGTTGTTGATTTGCGCCAATGCCACATACTCACCGCAGTGCTTGCAGCGGCTCAGTTCCAGCAGGGGGTCGTTCTTCTCGTCTTCCTTGGCATTGTTCATGGTGTAGAGCTTGAATGCACCGTTCTCATGCTCTGTCAGCCGTACATAAAGGCCATTGTTGGGTACGCGGTAGAAGTAATGCACTTTCGCTTTGAGCTGTGGTACGCCCTCCTTCATGGGCACGCGGTTGCAAAGCTCGTCCAGCAAGGCGAGTTTCTCCTCTATGGTCTTGCCGTCGGTTATCATCTCGTTCAACGCAACATACTCCCTGTCAAAGAGCATACGCCATTTCTTTCCGTCCTCATTGGCGGGTATGCAGTCTTCTCCTATTCGCTTGCCGCCTACCACCTTCACCTGGTCGGGACGCAAGCCCGTGATGCCACTGATGAACTTCTGCAACTGCTCTTCCTCTTTCTTTGGGTTTGCTCCGTTGCCGAAGGTAGCTGATGAGGTGGCAAAATGCGTTTTGTTTGCTGACACGCCGAAGGCAAGCAACACGCGTCGCAGCAGCATCGCCAGTTCGGCGGCTCCTGCTCCTGTGTAGGTATGGGTCTCGTCTATCGCCACCCATCGCAGACTTCCCAACTTGGGGTTGGTCAGTACGGCATCCTTGGCACGCAGCAGGATATATTCCAGCATCGTGGGGTTGGTAAGCAGGATGTTGGGCGGATTCTTTCTTACCTGGTCTCGGGTATAAAGCAGGTGTTTGAAGCGATAGTCCTTTGTCTTCTCGTCCCATCCGCGTATCTGCTGGATGCGCTTTCTCGTATGCTCTGCATTGACAGAATGGTCATCCTGGGCCGGTTCTTGTTCGGGCAAGTCACCGTTGAACACGGTGTAGGTCAGGTCTGTTCCCTCCAGAAGTTCTTCCAGCCTCTGCTTTTGGTCCTCCATCAGGGCATTGAGCGGATAGAGGAAAAGGGCCTGCACTTGGTCTTGTTTCCTGTTGTCCAACAAGTCCTTCACCAATGGCATCATGAAGCATTCCGTCTTTCCCGAGCCTGTGCCTGTCGTCACGCATATTGACATGGGCAGCCCGTCAGCGGTCTTGTCTGCCAACAAGGCTTTCCAGCACAGGTACTGGTGCTCGTAGGGCGCATATTTGTCGCTTTTCCACAAGCCGCCCACCAAGGCTTTCGCCTCTTCAGCCGATGCCGAATGTACAGCCTCGTAGGAGTTCATGCACTGCACCACAGGCTGTGCATCATCCGGTGCAAACACGTTCTTGATTTCCTCCTGCAGTTTCCTGGCATATTCTGCCTGACTCGCATTGCCTGTCTCGCCACACCACATGGCTGCCAGTGCGCGTTCCACACTTTCGTGGTTATCGTGATAAAGTTTTGCAAACTTCATATCTATGTCGTTTTATGAGTTGATTTCCAATTTATCCATATCCAACTGAAACTCATCCGCCAATCGAAGGAGTTCCTTGCGGTAGTTCTCGGGCAATGGTGTCCCATACTTCTCCTTCAGTTGGGCTATGAGCTTCCGGTTGGTCTCTCCCCTTTGGGCCATCTGCCTTATGGGATGGAAGCCTGAGAAGTACGTTTGATACCGCACGGCGGTCTCAAAGCACTTCATCTCGATGTTCTTGACTTTCTTTCCACCGAATATGTCGGGTCTCCCCGGGTCGGTATAAAAGAAGCTAAGGTCTGCATCGGGGTTGCCGGCATCCATGAATATCACTTCACCTTTCTTCTTCTCGTAGCCTTCAACGAATATAAAGGGCTGGGGGGCTTCGTCCTGATAGATGTTTGTCTTCAGCAGCGACAGTTCATGCCTTGGCTTACCCGAATCTTTCGACAGACCTATTCGCAACCATTGCGGAGCGTCCGCATCCAGCGTCACCGCTTCCCAACTCGTATGGTTGTCCAAATGGTACAGTGCCTGATTGTCTGTAGTCTTGTCGAAAGTGGCAAAGGGTGAAAGCATTTTGCCGCAGTCATACAGCCGATAGCCTTGTCTGCTGAAGTCTGCTATGCGTATGCGGTCCTTGTATATCCACGGCAAGACAAACTCTTCGTGGTCTTCCACATACCTCACCACCTTACCGTCCAGATAGAGTTCCTTGACGGAGGTGGGGCGGTAAACGTCCACTTCGCAACTGCCGATGTGCAGCTTGACAGTTGGCGCTATCGGTTGACAGTTCCGTTCTATATGGTCTTGGAAAATCTGCTCTTCGCCGTTCGGGTCAGTATATATAATAGATGTGTTGTCCGTGTCACGACGGATGTCGCCTTTCAGATGATAAACCGTCATGCGGTAGTCCACATCCTTCTCCGTGATGCGCAGTTGCACCAAGCCACAGCCGGGTTGGTTGTCCTCAGTCCATGCCTCATACCTTCCGTTCCTCTTGAATTGCACGTTCCGGCACACCGATTCCGTCTCCAGCTCGGCTTCCTCTATGGCGTCTTTCGTGCGGAAGTGGCGGATGTGCAGGTCTTCCTTGGCGAAGATGAGCGGATAGTGTCCTTCTGTCAGACCCTCCTCGTCGTCTTCTTCCCATACGGTCACCAGTCCGCCTTCGTGATAGCATATCGTGTCTTTATGCAGGATGGCGAAGACTTGGTCGTAGCCGTTGCGGTTGTAGAGGGTAACGCTTTGTCCCTTGCCGTCGGTAAGGGTTATGTCGCTTTGTATATAGCACCAGTTCCACGCGTCGCCCATGTCCCCAGCCTTGCTCTTGAATGCTTTGCGCATATCCGCAGGTGTCGTGCTGTGCCAGTCGTCAGCAAACACCACGGCGGTTGGGTGCTGTGGCTGCCGCTTGCTGCTCCAGCGGTCATAACCGTCGCTCGTGCGCCAGAGCTGCAACCACGTTGTCGCCTCTTCCGTCTGCGCCACCCACTCACGGCCCTCCTCGTCGTATGCCACTATGTCGAGATGGGTAAACCTGCCCACGGGTATGTCTCGATCCGTGGCGGTGCGTTCCTCTGCACCCCATGTCACAAAGCCATGGGCGTTGTTGGCATACACCAACATCGGATGCCGCTTGTCCAAGTCCTGCACACAATGGTCTGCGTTTCTCCAACGGATGCCGATGAAGAGGTTGCGCAGTTCTTCCGGATTGGGTACTCCCCATGCCCTCAGACGGTCGTCTCGCAGGTACTGGTGCAGTCCGCCGCCCGTCTGTTCGGGTTTCAGCGCCACTCGCAGCATCCTCTTCATAAAGGGCGATGCCTGGCTGTTCACCACCATCCATTCCAGCGAGAACTTCTTCCGAAGCACCTCGTCGTTGGCGGTGCGGATGGCTTCCATCAGTGCCAGCGTTTCCTTGTCCTGGAACTGGGCTTCCTTTCCGTCCAATATCTCTTTCAGATACTCATACAGACTGTGTTCCCGCGCTATCGACTGACGGAATGCCACGGCACGGCTTTCGTCGTCCAAGTTTTCGAGCGTATAACCTTCGCCATGAAACAAACGGCAGAGTGCTTTGAGAAAGCCGCCCTTGTCGTGCCTTCCCAGTTCGTGGCGCACGGCAAGTCCGCCCAGCACATAGATGGAGTATTTCCAGAGCCTTGTGCCGGCTTCTGTCTGATAGACATAGCGGTCGGTATTGATGCCCGATGCCTCCCACACATTCTTCAGGTCGATGCCGTCGGCAGCGTTGGTCTGTCCTGTTTCACCACCTTTATATATACGTCTGTACCATTCTGCCAAGTAGATGATGACAAGGCGTGCCGAGTCTTCGGTGAGTCCCCGGCTTATGGACGCACCTTTTGCCGCAATATAGGCTTCCAACTGAAGGAAAGCCTCATCGCTGACGTGCAACCGCCAGACGTATGGTTCGTCGGGGTTGAATCTGTCCAGTATATGTCTTAGCTCATCCGTCATCATTCCTATTTGTTAAGCGTTTGATAAATTTCCTTGAGTGCCTGTAGGCTCATGGGCTTTCCACAGGTTCCGCCACGGTGTATCATGGAGTGGCAGTTGCTGCAGAGCGGCACCAGTCCTTCCGTAGGGTCAAGGGCGTGCTCGCCGTCGGTGTCGGCTATGGGGTTGAGGTGGTGTACCTCGATGAAGTCTTTGCCTATCTCGCCGTAGCGCAGCTCGAAGTTCATGCCGCACACTTGGCAGACGTAGCCGTAATGTTGCAGGCAGAGTTGCCGCAGTCGTGGGTTGCGCTCGTGCCGTGTCAGGTTCACCTGCCTGATTTTCCCCTCTGTCAGCTCTTCCTCCTCATGGGCTGGAGGCATCATCGGGTCGGGCTTTGCCGGAGCAGGCTCTTTCCGCTTGGCTTTGTTCTTGGCCGGGGTTTGCTTTTCAAAGGCTGTTAGAACGGCCTTCTGTTTGCCTTTGAACGTTGTGGAGTCGTAGAAGTCGGCAAGCAGTTTCAGCGTTTCGGTGTAGCGGTCATCGGCAGACTCGTTCTCCTTGGCCGCCTCCATGTTGACGAAGACGCTCTGCCGCCAGCGGGCATACACCTCATGCCTTGTCTCGGCATAAATGCTATCAAAGTCCTCATCCATGTATCTGCGGATGAACGGCGGCAAGACATCCTCGGCGAAATGGATAACCGCCTCGCTCTGTTCCTCCGTCTTCCGCTTCGTGCGGAGCAGAAATGTCTGTAGTTTTGTTCTCGTTGTGTTGTCTGCCATGCGTTACTTGTTCTTTCTAATTAGTAGTCACCATCATCATAAACGGACAGCATAGTTATTAGTCTTTTTGTTTACAAACTTACGGCAACAACACCTGCCACTCGCCGTGTTTTCTTCCGCCCACTCGCACGAGCAAGCCTTTCTGCTGTAGCTTGCCGATGGTGAATTTCACCGTACCAAACGAGATGCCAGAAGCATCTGATATTTCTTCTCTTGTAGCTTGTGGATGATGGAGAATATATTCAATAACTACCGCCTGCGTTGGTTCCAAGGCTTTAAGGATAGTATTTTTATCCTTTAAAGCATCCTTTTGGGTAGTAGAATCATCCTTTAGGATAACATTATTATCCTTTAAAGCGTCCTTTTGGGTAGTAGAATCATCCTTTAGGATAACATTATTATCCTTTAAAGTATCCTTTTGGATAGTGGAATTATCCTTTTGGATAGTAGCCCCGCTCTTTTGGATAGTGCGCCAAACGGTGACTTTGAACTGGTTGGCAGACTCTTCGTTGTCGAAGTCGATGCGCACGTTCTCTCGCACCACACGCTTGATGCCGGAGCCAAGTCCACGGTAAATCATGGTTCGGGCGGCAAAACCTGCCATCAACGGGTTGCGCTGGCGGGAGACACCCAGTTTGATGTCATCTATTTTGAGTCCGCCATACAGGCAGCCGGGATTGACTATCTCTATGCGGTCGTCGAAGATGAGCAAGCGGATGGCGGCATGGTGGAGCAGGTCGAAGT
>CAVGLH010000019.1:0-28943 GCA_963630065.1 Bacteroides fragilis
CACTGGATGCGTTGAGCATCACGTTGCGGTTCTTCACCTCTTTGGTCTGGGGCACGGAGTCGGTCTCCACCTCTTCCTGTGCTATAGCGGTGGCAGGTGTCATCAGGGCGGCACTTACCAGCATATTCAATATCTTGTTCATAATTTCTTAGGCGTTAAGAAGTTAAAGGAGTTGAGACAATAGCTTTTGTGGCGTATGCCTTAATATTTCCATATTTCCATATTTCAATCTTTCCATTTCAACAGGCTTGGGCGTACTTTCTCAACGACACCGCCCTTCTCGTTGACGATGGCTGAGAGCGGCTTGGCATCGGCAGCGTCCTTTGCCACCAAAATTTTGTATTCACCCTCTTCCACTTGCCACTGGCTGTCAGTCTCGTTGAATGAAGCCAAGTCGCGGTAAGGAATCTCCAGGGTCACCACTTGCTTCTCGCCGGGGGTGAGACTTTTGGTCTTGGCAAAGGCTTTCAGTTCTCTTTCGGGCTTGTCCATGTCCTTGCCGGGAGCGGAGACATACACCTGTACCACTTCCTTGCCTGCCGTCTTGCCGGTGTTCTTCACCTCTACGGCAACCTTGATGTTTCCGTTCCCGTCACAGCTTACCTCGGGCTTGCCATATTTGAAAGAGGTGTAGCTCAGACCGTAACCGAAGGGGTAGGCGACGGGCACTTTCTTCGTGTTGTAATAGCGATAGCCCACATAGATGCCGTCGTTGTACTCCGTGTAGTCGAAGTTCTTGACGGGTTCCTTCTTGTCATCCTCGTCCTTGGCTTTCATCACATTCAGAAGGTCGTCATCGCTAATGTTGTCGGTCTCGGGGAAATCGTCCTTCGAGGGAACGTCGTTGTAGCTCAAGGGCCATGTCATGGGGAGTCTGCCCGATGGCGATTCCTTACCTGCGAGGAGGTCTGCCACAGAGTTGCCGCCTTCCTGTCCGGGCAGCCATGCCACTACCACGGCATCCGCCTTGTCCGCCCAACTCTTGGTCTCGATGACTCCGCAAACGTTGAGGATTACCACCACCTTCTTTCCCTTGCTGTGGAACACCTTGCTCACCTTGCCCAGCATCTCCTGTTCGGCGGCGGAGAGGTTGAAGTCGTCCGTGAGCTTGCGGTCGGCAAACTCTCCTGAAATCTTTCCGATGGTCACGATGGCGATGTCGTTGTCCTTTGCCGACTGCTCCAGCATCTTGTCGTCCAAAGCCATCTCGGGAACCAAGTGTTTGGGCAGGAGAGCGGCGAGAGGGCCTGTAGGCACAGGCAGAAGTTTCTTCTGTTCGGGAATGTACTTTTCGTAGGCGGAACGCAGGTTTTTATCTACTGTGAATCCCGCGTTCTTCAGTCCGGCGAGAAGGCTCACCACATAGGCATGGTTCACATTGCCCGAGCCGGAACCTCCTGCGATGAAGTCGTATGACGTGCGACCGAAGAGTGCCACGTTCTGTACCTTGCCGGAGTTGAGCGGCAGGAGGTTTCTGGTGTTCTTCAGCAGCACCATCCCTTCTAAGGCAGCGTTGCGGGAGGTGAGGGCGTTGGCTTTCAGGTCGGGGTTGTCATCAGCCTGATAGCCCTTGTATCTCGGTGTCCTGAGGATGTATTCCAGGATGTGCTTCACGTTGCGGTCTATGATTTCGAGCGAGAGGCGACCGTTGAGAACGGCGTTCTTGATTTCCTCACGCTGTGAGAGTTTGCCCGGCATGAGCAGGTCGTTGCCTGCCTCCATCTGTGCCACGGCACTCTCACCGCCGAGCCAGTCGGTCATCACCATGCCGTTGAATCTCCATTCGTGGCGCAGTATCTCGGTGATGAGGTCGCAACGCTCGCTTGCCATCGTGCCGTTTATATAATTGTAAGAGGTCATCACCGTCCATGGGTGAGCCTCCTTCACGGCTATCTCGAAGGGCTTTAGGTAGATTTCGCGGAATGTGCGGGGCGTACCAATCACGTTGTTGCCCGACCGGTTGGTCTCTTGGTTGTTGAGGGCGAAGTGCTTGATACTGGTGCCTACGCCGTTGCTCTGCACTCCGTTGATCATGGCGGCGCATATCTTGCCGGAGAGCAGCGGGTCTTCGGAGTAGTACTCGAAGTTGCGGCCGTTCAAAGGATTGCGATGGATGTTGGTGGAGGGGCTCAGAATGACATCTACACCATAATGCTTCACCTCACTGCCCGTCGCTTTGCCTACCTGCGATACCAGTTCGGTGTTCCATGTGGCGCTCATCAGGGTGTTGATGGGAAAATGGGTGCAGTAATAGGTTCTGTTGCTCCCCTCGCGTGTCGGGTCGATGCGGAGTCCTGCCGGACCGTCGGCGAGTACCGTCGATGGAATGCCCAGACGGGGGATGGCATTGAGCTGGCCGGCTGCGCCGGGTACAAGGGTTGAGGAGTTGCCGACAGTCACCTTGTCGTCTGTCTTCACGTTGCCACGGGAGCCGATGAGCAGGTTCAGTTTCTCGTCCAATGTCATGGCGTCGATTACCTTTTCTATAGGGTCGATGCCTAACTGAGGTGCCTTTGTCGCATCCGTCTCAGGAGTCTGCGCTACTCCATACACGCATATCATGGACAGAGCGGCTGAGGTTAAAAACTTCTTGTAATTCATTTCTTTTTATTGTTTGAATTGTTAGTTTTGGGTTATTCGATTTATCGGCTGCAAAGTTAGGGAGATTTTCTTAGCTGTGTAGCGCAAGGTAAGATGAAAAGTAAGTTTTTAGAATTCGCAAAATATTGGTTAGTAGGTTGTTATATGAAAGTAATACTTTTCAAAAGTAAACTCTTGAAACCGTGATGGTAAGGGAAAAAAGACAGAGATAACTGATAAATTAGCGGTATCTTCCGGTTCGTTAGGTTATATGTGCAGGTCAAAGCAATTATATCTTTGAGTGCAAGAGCCCATGTCCTTCGGCGTGCTGACTGTACTCAGCAGCTCTGCCGAGTATAGTCAGCAGGTCTGCCGAGTGCAGTCGGCAGCTCTGCTGAGTATAGTTGACAAACTTGTTCTGACGGTGTGACGTAGGTGATGGTATCTTTGCTCATTCAATGCTTTTACATCGTGCCGCTGTGGAAAATATTATTGAAAGGGATATAAGAAGGAGGGTCAGAGGAACAGGTCCCTTGACCCTTCTTTAGGCTTCATTCGGGCGAAAACTATACTTTTTATACCACTTTTCGCCCGAATGAATCGTGCTTTCGTGCTTTTTTGTGTGTTTGTAGTACAAACCAAAGAAGCAACTAATATGGATGACCAGATACTTACTTCAAGTAGTCGAAGAAGTAGTTGCTGATGCGCTCATGCAAGTGAGTGCTCTGATGGCCTCTCATATTGTGCGGCTCTCCGGGATATACGAAGAAGTCGGGCTGGGTGCCTGCGGCGATGCACGCCTTCAGGAAGGTGAGGCAGTGCTGGGGCACCACGGTCACGTCGTTCAAGCCCTGGATAATCTGGAGCTTGCCTTTCAGGTTCTTCGCCGTGTAGAGCAACGAGGTCTTCTTGTAGCCTTCGGGGTTGGTCTGGGGTGTGTCCATGTAACGCTCGCCGTACATCACCTCATACCAGTGCCAGTCGATGACAGGACCGCCTGCCACGCCTACCTTGAACACGTCGGGATAGTTGGTCATCAGCGAGATGGTCATGAATCCGCCGAAGCTCCATCCGTGTACACCGATCTTGTCGGCATCCACATAGGGGAGGCTCTTCAGATACTCCACACCCCTCATCTGGTCTTGCATCTCAATCTGTCCGAGTTGGCGGAAGGTGGCTTGCTCGAAAGCCTTGCCACGGTTCTCGCTTCCACGGTTGTCGAGGATGAAGAGCAGATAGCCTTTCTCTGCCATGTAGGTCTCCCAACCACGGCTGCAGTAGTTCCAGCGGGCATCCACATTGTGGGCGTGAGGACCGCCATATACATATATAATAGTAGGATACTTCTTGCTGGGGTCGAAGTTCACGGGCTTCACCATGCGCCAGTAGAGGTCGGTCTCGCCGTCGGCTGCCTTGATAGTGCCGCAGCTGTACTCCGGTACGTTGTAGCCTTTCCATGGGTTCTCGGCTGTGAAGTAATGCATACGGTCGCCTATCTCCATGTTCACGATGTCAATCTTGCGGGGCACGGTGGGGGTGGAGTAGTTGTCGCAGATGTACTTGCCGCTCTGGCTCAGTGTGGCATTGTGCCATCCCTCGCCGTTGGCATCCTGCAAAGTACACTTGCCTGTCTCGGCATCCACCAGGAAGATGTTGCGCTGGATGGGCGAGCACTCGTTGCTGGCGATGACAATCTGCTTGTGCTTGGGGTAGAAGCCGAGCACGTCCATCACCTCCCACTTGCCGCTGGTCAGCTGACGAATGTTGAGTGAAGAGCCACTCTTCACTTCACAAAGGTACAGATGATTGTATCCGTCCTTGCGGCTCTGCATGATGAACTTGTTGCTGTCCCATGGCAGGAACTGGATGGGGTGCAAAGGCTCCACATACTTGTCGTCGGTCTCCTTGTACAGTTCGGCTGTCTTGTCGCCGGTCTCTGCGTTGTAGCCCACGAGGCGGCAGTCGTTCTGGTCGCGGTTCAACTCAAACATATAGACGGTCTTGTTGTCCGGGCTCCAGGCGATATTGGTGAAATATCGGTCGGTGGGGTCGCCAGCCTTCAGATAGACGGTCTTGCCCGTCTTCACGTCAAACACGCCTACGGTTACTTTATGGGATGTCTCGCCAGTCATTGGATACTTGTCGGGAGCGGGTGTGGCGATGCAACTCTGGGTCTCGGGATGGTTGAAGCCTATCTCGGGGATATCCACTTGCGGATAGTCGGTCACCATACTCTGGTCCATGCGGTAGAAGGCGAGCTTCTCTCCGCCGGGGCTCCAGAAGGTTCCCTTGGAGATGCCGAACTCGTCGCGGTGAACGCTCTGCCCATAAACAATCTCACGGCTTCCGTCGTTGCTGATCTGCGTGTCCTTGCCGTCGGCAGTGCGCACGCAGAGGTTGCTGCCCTTGAGGTAAGCAAAGGCTGTCTTTTGTGCATTGGCTTCCAACAGGCTTTCGCCGTCCTCGAAGTCCGTCTCGCTCACCAGCTTGCGCTTCTTCCAGTCCACGGAGTAGGTCTTGCTGCCACTCTGTATCACAACAATATTTTTCCCAGCGAAGGGGAACTCGGCGTTGTAGAGGGCGTGTACCTTGATGTCCTTGGTGTTGCCGATGGCCTGGTTGATGTCGTTGATGCCGAAGAGTTTGGTCTCCTTGCCGTTCTTCTTGTTCACGAGGTAGCAGGCATCGGTGTCCTGGCGGACGAGTTCGTCGCCCCACCAAGTACACCATTTGTTCTTCGCCACCATGTTGCGGTAGTTGTTGCCACCGAAGTTGAGGTCTTCCAGGGTGAATGCCTTCTCGCCCTTCTGTGCAGGAACGACACCCTGTGCCTGTACGTTAGCTGTGCTCATAGCCATCATTGCAGCTAAGGATAAGGTGTATAATGATTTCTTTATATTCATGATTGTTGTCTCCCAAAATTAATCCTCATTGTCGAAGTCGGAGAAGTCGCGCTTGCCGCCACGCTTGAAGTCTCTGCCGCCCTTGCGGTCGCCCTTGAAACCTCCTCGCTTGTCGCCCTTGTCGAAGCGCTTGCCTCCGAAGTCACCGCCTCGTTTTCCTCCGAAGTCATGTCCGCCTTTGCGGTCACCCTTGAAGTCACGGCTTCCTCCACGCTTGTCGTTGTCATCATCGCGGCGGTCTCCTACACGGGGCCTTCCTCCACGGCGAATCTCGGCACGCTTCTTCTCGAAGTCCTCCAGGCGGTGGGTATGGAACTTGAACGAACGGATGTCGTCCTCCTCGTTCTCCGTCTCTTCAGAGATGCGCTTCTTGAATTCGCGCTCTTTCTTGAAGCGGTGCTTCTGCGCCATTTCGCGCTTCTCGGCGTCAGTCTTCACGACACCGCCCTCTGAACGGAACTCCTTCATCTTGCCGTCGAACATCACATACTTGCGGAACTCGCACTCCAAGCTGCCGTTGAATACAGGAATCTTGATGCTTGGCTTCAGACCGATCTGCTCGAAGCACTCCTCACGGTAGCTCAGCACCCAAGCCTCGTTGCCGGTGAACGCCTTTTTGAAACGCTCGCCAATCATCTTGTAGGTGTTCAGGAGGTTGGGGGTGGAGATGCGCTCGCCGTAGGGAGGATTCATCACGATGATGCTCTTCTCCGCGGGCTGCGTGAAGTCCTTGAAGTCTTGCTGGGCGATGGTGATGTCCTTAGTCATGCCGGCAGCACGCACGTTGAGGTTGGCGGTGTTCACTGCCTTCATGTCGATGTCGTAGCCGTAGATGTGGTGTTCGAACTCACGTTCCTGCGAGTCGTCGTTGTAGATGTTGTCGAAGAGTTCCTGGTCGAAGTCGTTCCACTTCTCGAAGGCGAACTCCTTGCGGAACACGCCGGGGGAGATGTTGCGGGCGATGAGGGCTGCCTCGATGGCGATGGTGCCCGAACCGCACATGGGGTCGATGAGGTCGCACTCGCCCTTCCAGCCTGTCATCAGAATCATACCAGCTGCGAGTACTTCGTTCAAGGGTGCCTCCACCTGCTCCTGACGGTAGCCGCGGCGGTGCAGACTCTCGCCGCTGGAGTCAAGGCTCAGTGTGGCCTTGTCCTCTGCGATATGGATGTTGAGACGGATGTCGGGGTTGGAGACGCTGATGTTGGGGCGTGTGCCCTGCTTCTCGCGGAACCAATCGACGATGGCGTCCTTCACCTTATAGGTCACGAAGCGCGAGTTGCGGAACTCCTCGCTATAGACCACGGAGTCAACGGAGAAGGTCTTCTTCACGTCCAGGATGTCATCCCACTTGATTTTCTGCACCTCGTCATACACCTCTTCGGCGGAGCGTGCCTTGAAGTGCTTGATGGGCTTCAAGATGCGGATGGCAGTGTGCAACTGGAAGTTGGCACGATACATCATTTCCTTGTCGCCGGTGAACGATACCATGCGGCGACCGATTTGTACATTGTTGGCACCCAGTTGGGTGAGCTCCTCGGCCAAGACGGGTTCCAGACCCATGAAGGTCTTGGCAATGAGTTCAAATTCCTGTTCCATTATTGAATTCTATATCTAATAAACTTTGTTTTTCTTTTCTGTATTTCTTTGTTTTGGGCTGCATGTCCTTGGTCACCCACACGTTGGCTCCCACCACGCAGCCCTTGCCGATGGTGATTCTGCCCAGGATGGTGGCGTTGGCATATACCACCACGTCGTCTTCGAGGATGGGGTGGCGTGGGATGCCCTTGATGGGGTTGCCGTCCTTGTCGAGCGGGAAACTCTTGGCGCCAAGGGTCACACCCTGGTAGAGCTTCACGTTGTCGCCGATGATGCAGGTGGCTCCTATCACCACACCCGTACCGTGGTCGATGGTGAAGTGCTTGCCGATGGTCGCCTCGGGGTTGATGTCTATGCCGGTCTCCGAGTGGGCAAGCTCGGTCATCATTCGGGGAATCAGAGGCACGCCCAGCTCATGCAGTACATGGGCGATGCGATAGTTGGTCAAGGCCTTGATCACGGGATAGCAGGAGATGATCTCCCCGTGGCTCATTGCCGCAGGGTCGCCCTCGTAGGCTGCCTCTACGTCGGTGGCGAGGATTTTCCTCAGCTTGGGGAACTCCATGATGGCCTTGGCGGCTATCACTCCGGCCTTGGCGCGCTGGTGCTGCAGCTCGGCTTGCGTCTCCGTCTCGCAGTCGTTGGCGAAGCAGAGTCCGGCGAGTATCTGCTCGGAGAGCATCTCGTAGAGCTTTTCCACTCTCACGCCGATATGATATTGGATGGTGGAGATATTTACGGACGAGTTGCCGAAATATCCCGGGAAGAGGATGGAGCGGGACAAACTGATGATGTCTTCGAGCGCCTTGCCCGAAGGAAGCGGGTTCCCGTCCCTGTGCTGGTGGAAGAGACCTTTCAGTGACTCGGGGCAAGAAAGCTCCTCGATGGTCTCCGTCAGCTGATGAGTCAACGTATCTTTACTCATTTCTGTAGTGTATCAATAAAATGTCTTGTGTCGCCCCCTCAAATCAGGCAAAGTCTATATGTTCCAGTGATGGAGAACGATATGAGAACCATGTTTCCCCATTCTTGTTGGTGATGGCTAAGTCGCCTTTGTTGATGAGGTCCATTCCTATGATGATGTCGCAGTCTTCTATGTCGCTAGCCAGAACTTTTATGTTTTCTAATCTTACATGATTTCCAATATATAAGTTTACCCTATAAACCTCGGAATATACCAGTCCTCCTATTCCCGAAATTGCTGATTTTGTGATGGGCGTAAGTTGGAGTTCTTTTGCTATTTCCGTAGAGATGATAGTATTTGTTGCTCCGGTGTCCCAAAGAGCCAAGTCTGTTTCGCAATATCTGAACTCCTTTAGTTCCGAAGGATTGCTGTGCCCCGCCATAATGATGCAATGAGAGGTGATACCATCTTTTAGAATCTTGTATTTTTGTGTTATCTTTTCCATCAGTTTATGGTTGGCATTTCTATTTTGCGAGAACTTACGACTCTAGCTATGTATCCTTCAGGGATGGAATTATTGATGCTGATTGGCTGATAAGAAGAGAGGGCTTGGTATTCCTCGCTTGTCATAACTCCCACTTTTATGGAATTTTTGTACTTGTTCTTTGATGATGTTGTTTTAAGCCCCATGTGAATAGACAAGTTATTTCTTACGCCATTGTCAGCAAATGGTATAGTGTTTCTATGCGGAAGACTAGTTGCTGATGTTAGTCTTTCGTATTCCAACCTTGACATATGTTTAGCTTTTATCATAATCGAAACTTTTAAAAGTTGCTGCAAAGATACGATTATTCTCAGAAAGTACAAAGAAAATACTGCGCTTTTTTCGATATTTGTGGAAAATAACGAAAAAGCCTACGCACTGCTTGGGTGCATAGGCTCGTAAATTTGCTAAAAATCAAAGTCTGCCCATTCCCCCTTATCCTGCGATGCTGTCCAAAAAGAGCAACAGGCGGTTGGTGACGTTCACTTCCGACACGCCCGAGTCGAAGTCGAGCGACACGAGGTTGAGCTTGGGAAACCTTTCATGCAGCCGCTTCTCTATTCCCTTGGACACGATGTGGTTGGCGATGCAACCGAAGGGCTGGAGGGAGATGACATTGTCTACGCCGTCGCGCAGATAGCCTATGATGTCGGCTGGCAAGAGCCAGCCCTCGCCAAACTGTGCCGCAAGCGACACGAGGCCGTCCACTTCCTTGGCATCATCGTAGATGTTGGTGAACTTGCGGAAATAGCGGAACCTGCTGGCTGCCTTGTTCACTTGCTTCAGTCTTCTGCCTACGAGTCCCTTGTAGGCTCCCCTCACCACGAAGTCGGGTGTCTTGCTGCAAGTTAGTCGCATGTGCTTCTGCACCTCCACGTTCACAAATTCCTGTAGGAAGAACGGGGCGAGGAGCGGCGGCACCACCTCTATTCCTTTCGAGATGATGTGCTGCTCCAGGAACTGGTGGGAGAAGGGATTGAACTTCAGAAAGATCTCTCCCACAATGCCCACTCTCGGCACATCCTTGTCAAGGGTCATGCTGTCAAATTCCTCGGCAGCCTGTTCCAGGAGTTTGATGAGTCCTTTGGCTGAATTGCGGGCGATAGGCTCGTCGATGAGGCGCATGTACTTGTCGCGCAGTTCCTTGGCAATGCCCGGTTTGCGCTCACGGACGATACAGGCGTTGTACATCTCGTTGACGGCGTCGCCGTAGAGTATGGCGGTGATGATAATCTGTGAGTATTTCAGCCATGGGATGTTGAAGCCGTCCTGCTCGTTGTAGTCTTGCTTGTCGTCGGTGTTGCCAGATGCCTCACTGGTGGAAGCGGTCACGCCGAGGGTGAGCAATGGTACATCCTGGAATCCATTGGCTATCATGGCTCGCTTGATGAGTCCGGCATAGTTGGTGGCACGGCATTGTCCGCCCGTCTGGCTCATCACCACGGCAGTATTGGCTAAGTCGTACTTGCCCGATTTCAAAGCCTTGATGATGTCGCCCACGATGAGGGTGGCAGGGTAGCATACCTCGTTGTTGGCAAATTTCAGACCGAGTTCCGCACTCGCCTCGTCGCTCATGGGAAGTACCTCTACATCGTAGCCTATCAACTTGAGGATAGGGGGGATGATGGGGGTGAGATATTCGGTCATGAAGGGAGCGAGTATCTTGCGGTGCACGTCCTCCTTCCGGAAGACTTTTGTTTGGGGGAGGGGGTTGGATTTAAGTGAAACCTCTTCACTCTTCACTCCCTTGAGGCTCTCTACGAGCGAACGCACACGCAGCTTCAGGCTTCCGATGTTGCTCACGTCGTCTATCTTCAGCAGCGTGAAGGGCTTGCCGTGACGGCGCATGATGTCCCTGATCTCGTCCTGTATGAACGAGTCGGGACCGCAGCCGAAGCTGGTCATCTGTACGAAATGTATGTCGTTTCCCTGTCCTGCCGCCCACTGTGCACTCTTCATGATGCGGTTCATGTAGGCCCATTGCTTTACGAGGTAAGTGTCTGGCTGTGTGTCGGTTGTGCTGCGCACGATGTCGTCGCTAATCACGTTCACGCCCAGATTGGCTATCATTTCCGATAGTTTGTGTTGCACGAGAGGGTCTGTATGATATGGGCGACCGGCCAGGAGTATCGTCAACTTGCCGTCGGATTGCATATCCGCCGGAGCCTTCGTTCCCTCCAGTATCTTCAGGTTTTTCGCCTTGATGTCCTGGCAGTACTTCTCTTGTGCCTCGATGGCCTTTTGTAAAGCCTCTTTCGCCGTTTTCTTGCTCACTCCTAGGGTTTTGAGATACTCCACAATTTGCTTTTCCAGGAGCTTGCCGTTGGCGAAGTTGATAACGGGAGCGTCGAGAGGCTTCTGTAGGTCTATCACCGATTTGATGACATCGCTGTAGCCCGACACCACGGGACAGTTGAAACTGTTCAGCGTGTTCTCCGGGTCGTCGTTGTGCTCATACACCACGTAGGGCATGAGGATTCTATCCACCTCGGCATCCTCGTTCAGTTCCTTCAAGTGGCTGTGAGCCAGCTTGGCAGGGAAACAGATATTGTCGCTCATCACCGTGTTCAAGGCTCCTTCGTATTTGCTGAAAGTAGATTCCGAGGAGAGTGTGATGTCGAAACCGGCATGGCGCAGGAGGGCGTTCCAGAAAGGATATTCCTCGTACATATTGAGAATGCGGGGAATGCCGATGGTGTGCTTGCCTTCGGATGTTTCCGATTGGGTCGGTCTGTCGAAGAGAAGTTGGTATTTATACGTGTAGATGTTCTCTCCCTTCACGTCGTTCTTGCCCTTGTTGTTGAATACTCGCTCGCACTTGTTGCCGGAATAATACTTGTTGCCCCCGGCGAAAGTGTATCGGGAAACGTAGCAGTGATTCTCGCAGCCCTTGCATTGGAGTTCCTTGGTCTCGTAATGGGCGAGACTGAGAAGGTCGTCGATAGACCTTGCCGGCTCATTGCTTGTTTCGGAAATGGCGTGCAGCGCACAACCGTATGCTCCCATCAGTTCCGGCATATTGCTCCTCGCCACTTCCGTATTTGTCAATAGCTCGAAGGCCCTTACCACGGAGTCGTTTCTCATCGTGCCGCCCTGTACCACGATCTTACCTCCGAGATTGTCGCTGCCATGGAGTTTCAGTACCTTGTAGAGGCAGTTCTTGATGACGGAGTAGGAGATACCTGCGGAGATGTCGGCAATCGACGCTCCCTCCCTCAGCACCTGCTTCACCTTCGAGTTCATGAACACGGTGCATCGGGTTCCCAGGTCGCAGGGAGCCTTCGACTGGCAGGCGAGTTTGGCGAAGTCGCCCACGTTGTAGTTCATGTTGTTGGCGAAGGTCTGGATGAAGGTGCCGCAACCCGACGAACAAGCCTCGTTGAGTTCCATTCTCACCACAGCCCCTTTCTCCACGAAGATGGCTTTCATGTCCTGTCCGCCGATGTCGAGGATGAAGCTCACGTCGGGCATCAGCGAGGCGGCGGCACGCTCGTGCGCCATCGTCTCGATGATGCCGCTGTCCAGGTTGAAGGCTGCCTTGATGAGTTCCTCGCCGTAGCCTGTGCTGCAAGAACCTACGATTTCGAGTTCGGCTCCGGCGTGCGCCGCCTCTTCCTTGAGGGCACGCAGGCCGTTGGCTACAGCCCCGATGGGGTTGCCGAGGTTCAGACGGTAATTGGTGAATACAATGTCTTTTTCGAACACGGATTCCACGGAACTCACGGATTTTGTTGCTTCTTGCGAATTGAGTCTCACGGCGACAATCTTCGTGGTGGTAGAACCCGAGTCGATGCCGATTACAATCCTCTGTTTGCCTTTTTGCAGAGGCTTCGTCTCCGTGGCAAACTTGGCTTTCGATTTCAGCCAGTCCTGGTGCTCTTCCTCGTTCTTGAAGAGCGGCTTCAGACTGCTCGACCATTGTGTGTCGGTCTCCCGTTTAAGTTTCGCCATCAAATCCGTGAGATTCATGAGAGCCGTGTGCGATTTCCTTGCCCGATACGCACACCCCAGGGCGGGTATCAGATTGCTGTTCTCCGATACAATAAAGTCGTTGGGGGAAAGATGCATGTAGTCGCAGAAAGCCTTGCGAAGGGCAGGGAGAAAGGTAAGCGGACCGCCGCAGAGGAGAATGGGAGACTCGAAGTTGATGCCATGGGAGAGGGTCACTACGGTCTGTACGGCGATGCTATGGAAGATGCTGGCGGCGATGTCTTCCTCTGGCAGATTGCGCGACATGAGGTTCTGTACGTCGGTCTTGGCGAATACGCCGCATCGTGCAGCCATCGGATATACATGCTGGGCTTTCATCGCCAGTTCGCTCATCCGCTGGTTGTCTACGCCCATGAGCACGCTCATCTGGTCGATGAAGGCACCCGTTCCTCCGGCGCAGTTGCCGTTCATGCGCAGCTCCATGCCGCCACCCGACTTGAAGAACACCACCTTGGCATCCTCGCCGCCGATGTCGATGAGTGCCTTTGCTTCGGGATGGGCGGTGCGGGCATATACGGAGGCAGCCACCACCTCCTGCACAAATTCCGCCTTTAGTTGTTCGGCCGTGGCCATTCCCACGCTTCCCGTCACGCAGAGGCTCACCTTGGCATCGCCCGTCAACTCATGGATTTCGCTGAAATAGCGTGATACAAGTTGGTTGACACGGGCGTTGTGGCGCTCGTATTTCGAGTAAACTATTTCTTGGCTGCTGTCGTCGATGACGGCTATCTTGGCTGTTGTGGAACCTACGTCCAGTCCTATATGAAAACGTGACATTTCCTTTTCTCCCATATCTTTCGGCAATCTTAACGAGTGCAAAATTACTAAAATTCTTTCAATAAGAGGAAAGAACTTGCTTATGCGTCCTTTATATTTAACATACTTTACGATGGCACTGTCGGGTACGAAAGGCTCGATTACAATATGCGTGTGCGAACACAGTTTCGGTATAAAGAGTGCCCCACTTTATCCCCATTCTCGGAGTTGGTACGGAGTTGGTACGGAGAAGGTACGGAGTTGATATGAAGAAAAGTTGGTTTTTGCCCCATTTCCCCCATTTCCCCCAGTGGGGCAAGTGGGGCAAGTGGGGGAATTGGGGGAATTTATACCTCTTCGCATACCACCATTTCCGTACCTTTATATATTACGATAATCTTGTGTAGCTTTGTCGTCTTGACGGCAGTTTTCACCACCTCGCTCTCGGCGTAGCGGTGTACTTGGGCAAGGGCATCCTGATAGAGCTGCTGCACATGGGCATCGGTGTCCTTCGACTTGGCGTACTTCAGTTCCACGATGTAGGAGTCTTGCATATCCGGGAAACTCTCCACCAGCGGGCAGAGGAAGATGTCGGCATATCCCTCCTGGGTGTCCTTCTCCGAGATGGGGCGGTAGAACTTGTTGTCGCAGGTCATGGCGAGGGTGAAGCCATGTACGAAGTACTCGCCCTTCTGGTGGTCACGTTGTGAGGAATATTGGTGCAGACGGTCGGCAATGTACTGGAAGTAAGGTTGCCATTTGCCTTCGTATGCCAGTTCGCTCTCCAGGTTTCCCTTCTCGTAGGCGTTATACTCCAGGTCGTTTTCCTTGTAGGTGTCGAGGAGATACCGGAATATCTGCTCACGCACCACTTGATTGGGAATCACAAACTTGGTCTTCCCCTTGTAAGTGCCGGCAATAGTTACCATGCCGAAGTAGTAGAGCAGGCTGACGAAATTGTCAGGGTCTGCTATCTGCTCGGCAGGGAAGCCTGTCTTCAGCTCACCTGTCACAAAACCGTTTTCCACCAACTGCTGGATGACGGAGGCATCGTGGGCGAACTCCTTGTCCTTGCGGATGAGCATACGGAGCTTGTTGTAGTCGAGACGGATGTTCTCCTCTATCATGTTCTTTGGTATCTGACCACGGTTTCTGATATAGTGGTCGATAAAATAGAGTACCATATTGGAGTTGTACATCGTGGTCTCTCCGTAGGCAGCCTCGGCAAAGCAGTAGTTGTCGTACCATGGCTTCATAATCTCGATTAGTTCGTCGATGGTATAATTGTGCAGCCCGAGCGTGTCGGTATAATAGGTGAGCAGGTCGCGCACCTCTTCCTCCGTGAACCCGGTCATCTCGTTGAACTCGTATTCCAGGGAATAGTTGGTACCGATGTTGAAGCCACTGGTCAGGTCGTCCATGGTCACAGGACTTACGCCCGTAACGAAGACACGCTCAAGGGTGTTGTCCGTAGCCGACTTGATGGTGTCGAAGAACTTGCGCAGATAGCCCGTGCCGTGCGTCTCCGCCTTGTAGCTGTTCAGACAGTCAGGCTCGGCAAGGATGGTGTTGGTGAAGTGGTCGTACTCGTCGATGAAGAGATACACCTTCTGCCCCGTCTTCTTGCACTCCTTGCAGAGGTAGTCGAGTTGTTCGGCTGCCCCATCCTTCTTGTTCATCTCCTCCTTGATGCCGGCTGGCAAGTATTGCGCATAGACATCGCAGAAGAAGTTGAACTCGGTGTTGCAGTGCGCATCGAGTCCCTTCTTGTAATTCTCCAGGTTGGCATCCACCACGGCGAAGTTGAGCGAGATGATGAGGTAGGTGTTGTGTTCCGGGGTCGGGTTCTCGCCGATGTACAGTCCTCCGAACAGCTCCTCAAACCGGTCTGCCATGTTCACGTCGTAGTACTGCTTGAGCATAGAGAGGGTGAGGCTCTTGCCGAATCGGCGGGGGCGGATGTAGAAGAAATACATGTTGGATTTTTCGATTTCTTCTATAAATGCGGTCTTATCTACATAATAGCAATCCCTTTCCCTTACGGAAACGAAGTTCATCATTCCGTAAGGGATGCGCTTGCGGTAGATATACTTGCGCTTCTCAAATTTCTTCTTTATCGGATTATTCTCCATGAGCAGCTCTCCTTCTTTTGTAATTTGGTGGCAAAGATAGCGTAAATATTTGGAATAAGCAAGAAAAGAATGCTTTTTGTGTTATATTTCCCGAAGTGGAGTTACCGGTGTAGCCTGATTCGCATGTCCCTGAAAGCACTCCACGCGATGGGGACTGCCAGCAGAAACGAGCATACATCGGCCCATGCCTGGCTCATCTCCACACCTCGCAAACCGAAGAAATGGGGGAGAATCAAGATGAGAGGGATGAAGAACAGACCGCTTCTTGCCGCTGCCACCAGGTTGGCGCGGATGGGCTTGCGGATGGTCTGCATCAGCATGTTGGTGAGCACGATGGTAGCGACGAGCGGAAAACTCACCACCTGCCACCGCAAGGCCACGGAACCCACGGCCACCACGTCGGGGTCGCTGCGGAAAAGGCCTACGATGTTCTCGGCAAAGATGAAGCCGACGACGGCGCATGCGCTCAGAAAGACGGTGCCGCACTTGATGCAGAAATAATATGCCTCCTTGATTCTGCCAAAGAGCTTTGCTCCATAGCAGAAGCCGCAGAGGGGCTGGAACCCTTGCCCCAATCCGATCACGATGGCATAGGTGAAGAAGGCGATGCGGGTGACGATGCTCATACCGGCGATGGCTGCGTCGCCATAGGCCCCGGCTGCCACGTTGAGTACCAGGGTGGCGATGCTGCCCAGTCCCTGACGGGAGAGCGAGGGGGTGCCGCCCGCCAAGATTTCCTTGACAAAGGCTTTGCTGGGGGTGAAGAGGCGGGGCTGGATGCGGATGTTCTCGCCCTTGGTGGTCATGTGGAGGAGCATCAGGCAGCCGAAGCACTGGCTGATGAGCGTGGCCACGGCGGCTCCCGTGATGCCGAGGCAGAAGACGAGGATGAAGAGCGGGGCGAGTATCAGGTTGAGGAGAACGCCCGACATGATGCCCTTCATGGCATAGATGGTGTTGCCCTGGAAGCGCATCTGGTTGTTGAGCGTAAGCGAAGTGGTCATGAAGGGCGTGCCCAGCAGGATGATGCCTAGGTATCTCTCGGTGTAGGGGAGGATAGTGGGGGTGGAACCCAGGGCGATGCAGAGGGGCGTGAGAAACAATTGGCCGAGGATGGCGATGACAATACCGGCCAGAAAACTGTACACCACGCCAGTGGCTGCCATTCGCTGGGCATCGTCCGTCTCCTTGGCGCCGAGCTTGCGGGATATGTAGTTGCCCGAACCATGGCCGAAGAAGAATCCCACGGCCTGTATCACCGACATGATGGCGAAGGAAACACCCACGGCTGCCACACTCTGCGTGTTGATGCTGCCCACGAAGTAGGTGTCTACCAGATTGTACATGCTCGTGGAGAGCATGCTGATGATGGTGGGGAGGGCCATCGTGAATATCACTTTGTGTATCGGAAAGTGTGTCAGAAACGTGTAGTTGTCACTTGTTGCTTTCATCTTTACAATCTTTTTTCCTCTGTCTTTCTGCTTTTTGTTCCGCAAGGAGAATTTCTATTCAGCCTTGAATACAAACTTTCTCTGCCCGGGATAGTTCACCAGCACGGCTACCAGAAATGCCACGATGCACTTAGGTATCATATAGTGTAGCTGGATGTGCTCTTGGGCGTTGATCACCTCGGTCAGGGCGATGGTTCCGCCCGAGTTGAGTGCCCAGCTCACTGCCCATACGATGAGGTAGCGCCAAGCGATGCCCTTCTTGTCGTGTCGGGCATCACCAAACACGTAGCGGTAGTTGAGGCAACAATTGGTGATGCCGCCACTCGTCACGCCTAAGGCGTTGGCCAGTCCGTAGTAGATGCCGATGACATCCGACAGGATAAAGGCCAGTCCGAAGTCTACCACCGAGGCGGCTGTTGCCGTCAGCTCAGCCTTGACAAACGTCAAGAGTTCATCTTTTATCTTGCTCATTCTGAGAGAATACAAATGTTAATACCTGCTGTTTTCGTGCTTGCCGAGAAATCTCTTCAGGCCTGCTACTTCCATCAACAACACACCCGCGATGGTGGTCAGGATGCCTAGCAATACGTCGATGATGTAGTGGTGGCCGGAGTAGACGGCGGTCCACCAGATGCCCAGGGTGATGGTGGCGAAGGTCACGACGGTGTACCAGCGCTTATGGCTCAGCACGGCGTAGATAGTGGTGAGAAACATATAGGCGGCATGCAGGCTGGGCACGGCGGCGAACACATTGGAGTTGTGGCCGTAGATGGCATGGAACACGGGGATGCCCGTCAACTCTTCCCATCTTGCCAGTCCGGCTATGCTGCCCGGCGTGTTGAGCACGGGCTCGAAGCCATAGTCCATTACGTACCAGGGTGGGGCGGCGGGATAGATGTAATAGCCGATGAAGCCCAGCACGTTGACCAGCAGGAAGGCCCAGGAGAACCGCTTGAACCACTGTGTCTGCCTGGTGATATACAGATAGAGGCCGAAGGCGATGGGCACGGGCACCCAGCAGAGGTAGAAGATGCCGGCCATGAAGTCGGCTGTCGGGCAATGGTGTACCCTGAACCATTCACCCGGTATCATTGTGGCGGTATGGTCGGCTACGGCCTGGAGGTCGGCAGCCGAGGATGCGGCGATACCGAAGATAGACTTCTCCATCTCGTAGAGGTGGGCTACGTCGATGTCGTTGACCAAGTAGTTGGGGTAGAAGCGCATCGAGTCGTAGAGCACGCCGAAGATAAACCATGGCAGGAAGTAGAGGGCAAATTGCCTTGTCTTCCTCCATGTCGCAAGCACGGCGAAGAGAATGATAAGATATAGTCCGAACATGTAATTTATAATTTACGGTTTCTCATTATTTTATAGCAATATCCGATGCGCCAGAAGGCCGTGATGTTGGCGAGCACGGCGATGAGTATCATGCCTCCGGCCAGCCACCAGATGTTGCCCGTGAGACCCGTGATGATGGCGGATGCCGCAGTCACCACTACGCGCTCCGGGCGCTGCATCAGTCCCACCTTGCATTCGATGTCGAGTCCTTCAGCCCTGGCCCTCACGTAGCTCACCATCACCGACCCGATCATGGCGGCAAAGGTGACCACGCCCATCCAGAACCAGCTGCCGTTCTCCATGCGGATGAAGGCGAGGCAGATGCCGAAGAGGCTCACCAGTTCGCTGTAGCGGTCGAGCGTGCTGTCCCAAAGGGCTCCGAAGAGGCTGCTCTTTCCGCTCATGCGGGCCAGACGGCCGTCCATCATGTCGAAGAGACCGGCGGCCAGAATGATGAATCCACCCCATCCCAGGGTGGTCATGCAATCGTTGTAGGTGATGTTGCTGGCGGCAGAGCAATGGCTCACACCCTCCAGCCCCAGGCTCCAGGCGGCATCGATGAAGAAGGCGGCTGCCAGGATGTTGCCCACAAACCCCAGTGTGGTCACAATGTTGGGCGTGATGCCCATACTGATCATCGCCTTGATGATGGGGTTGATGATGATGTAGATTATCTTCTGTAAGAAATCTCTGTAGTTCATATTAAATAGTTGATGTTTTTAAATGAGTGAAATTGCGATTTTGATAACTACCATGGCGACGGCAGCATAGAAGCCTCCCAGCAGGTCGTCGGCCATCACGTAGAATGCTCCCGGCTTGCGGTCGAGCTTCTTGATGCCCAGGGGCTTCACCATGTCGAAGAACCTGAACAGCACCAGTGCCGCCAAGGCCCACCACCAGGGGTCTTTCACGTCGCCCTGTGGTGTGAGGGGGGTGAGAAGGGAGAGCGGAATCCATACGCCCGCCATCTCGTCGATGACCACCCGGCTGGGGTCTTCTCCCCAATAGGGTTGCAGCTGGGCCGTGGCCCATGTGCCTATGAGGGTGGCCAGCAATACCAGGAAGAGGGTGACGCTCTGCAGCGTCTCGCCGCTCATGCCTCCGCAGTAGGCCATTGCCGCCCATATCAGCGTGGCCAGTACAGACCCCGCCGTCCCCGGCCCCCAGGGCCAGAACCCGCTTCCCAGGCCCGTGCCGATGATGACGGGCAGCAGGGGTGGCCGCTCGTCTGTCAGATTGCCCTTGTTGTTCATTTGCTTTTTCCTTTATGGTGTTTTGTTTTTGCCGTAACTTCTTTCCTATATGTCGTTTTCTGTTTGCAAAATTACTCTAAAAAACTTAATTTACCAAATAGTTTTCTGTTATTTTCAGAATTTATATATATCTTTGCAGTCGATTTAGAGATATGGGACAACATTGAACCGAATTAGGCCATTCTTGTTTAGTTGTTGTTAAAATAGGCAGATACACATTATTTATTATATTACAAAAGGATTCAATTAAGGATATGAGATTGAGAAGAGTAGTCATGGCATTCCTCCTCATGGTGGTATGCTCGTTGCAGATGCTTGCCCAGCAGAAACTCACGGGGCGCATTATTGACGAGGATGGTTTTGCCGTGCCTTATGCCACAGTGCAATACAAGGGACATAAAATCGCTGTTTCGAGTGATGGGGAGGGAAAGTTTTCCATCGAGAAGCATACCGACTGGGTGCTCACAGTGAGTGCCATCAGCTATAAGACGCAGACAGTGAAGCTCGACGCGAAGAACGATTTTATCGAGGTGAAGCTCAAGGACGACAGCAAGCGCCTCTCCGAGGTGGTGGTGAAGTCGAAGAAGGGAAAGTACAAGCGAAAGGACAATCCCGCCGTGGCCTTGATGCGCCGTGTCATCGCTGCCAAGAAGCAGACCGACCTCTCCAACCACGATTATTACAGCTATGACAAATATCAGAAGATAACCCTCTCGCTCAACGACCTCTCCAAGGAACAGCTGGAGGGCAAGTTCTTCAAGAAGCGACAGTACCTGCTCGACCAGGTGGAGACGTCGCCCTATAACAACAAGCTCACCCTGCCCGTGCAGATTAATGAAACCGTATCGCAGCACATCTATCGCAAGGACCCCAAGACCGAGAAGGACATCATCAAGGGACAGCAGGAGAACGGTATCGGACAGGTGATACAGACGGGTGAAATCATCAACACGGCCCTGAAGGATGTGTTTACCGACGTGGACATCTACGACGACTATGTGCGCCTGCTGCAATATCCCTTTCCGTCGCCCATCGGCAAGACGGCCATCTCCTTCTACCACTATTATATAGAAGACACGGTGTATGTGGACAGAGACCTCTGCTACCACTTGCAGTTCATTCCCGCCAACACACAGGACTTCGGATTCCGCGGCGAACTGTATGTGCTGGCCGACAGTACGCTGCACGTGAAGAAATGCAACCTCTACATGCCCCACAACTCCGACGTGAACTGGGTGAACGACATGAAGATAGAGCAGGAATACACCCGTCTGGACAACGGGGAGTGGGTGCTCACCAAGGACGACATGATAGCCGAGATGCACATCAACAAGTTGCTGCAAGACCTCCTTGTGGTGCGCAACACCCGACTCTCCGACTACGCCTTCGACGAACTGCCCCGTCAACTCTACAAGGGCAAGGCCAAGGTAAGGCACGACATGGATGCCATGAACCGCGACGAGGCCTACTGGAACAAGTATCGCCAGGTAGACCTCACCAAGAGCGAGTCGTCGATGAGCAGTTTTATTCATCGCATGGAAAACTCCAAGGGATTCAAGTATATCGTCTTCTTTATCCGTGCCCTGATGGAGAACTATGTGGAGGTGGCGCATGTGAAGAAAACGGAGGAAAACAAGGAGAACCGGAGCTATTTCGACCTGGGTCCTGTCAACACCTTCATCTCCAAGAACTATGTGGACGGCATCCGCCTGCGACTGGCTGGCCGAACGATGGCCGCCCTCAACCCCCATTTCTTCTGGAACGGATACGGAGCCTATGGCACGAAGAGCCACAACTGGTACTACGGCCATGTGTTCACCTATTCGCTGAACAAGAAGAAGAACAGCTACTTCGAGTTCCCGATGCGCAACTTGAGTCTCGAACTGGGCCACGATGTCACCTCGCCTTCCGACGGCAACCTGCAGCATAACAAGGACAACTTCTTCATGACCTTCCGTTCGGCCACGCAAGACCAGATGTACCAGTATCACCGCCAGCGAGTGGCCTTCACCTACGAGACCGACTGGGGATTCCGCTTCGATGCAAGCATGAACTGGCAGAGCAACCGCACCGTAGGCAACCTGCATTATTATAAGGTGAACACGGGCGAGGAGGTGAAGAAGATACGCATCACCGAGGCTTCGATAGGCTTTGGCTACAATCCCGGAGTCACCTATGTCAACACCAAGCAGCACCGACTGCCCATCAACCTTGACAGCCCCAACATCACCGTGAGCCATACGGTGGGCCTCGACGGATTCATGGGCGGACAGTATAAGAGCAATGTCACCAAGGTGGGCATCTACAAGCGCCAGTGGCTTGGCAGCTTCGGCTACCTCGACATCAACGCCGTGGGCAAGATACAGTGGAGCCGCGCTCCGTTCTCCATGCTCATCCAGCCCCCCGTAAACCTTTCTTATTTCGAGCAGGAGGCCACGGTGGGCATGGTGAAAGACTATGAGTTCCTGAGCGACCGCCAGGTTTTCTGGTCGGTGGCCTGGGACTTGAACGGCAAACTGTTCAACCGCATTCCGCTCATCAAGAAGCTCAAGTGGCGCGAGTATGTGGCCGTGAAGGGTGTGTGGGGCGACCTCACCGACAAGAACAACCCCTTGAAGAATACGAATGACGACATCATCTTCAAGTTCCCCTCCAGCTCCTATACATTTGGCAACCAGCCCTATTGGGAAATGGTGGCGGGTGTTCACAACATCTTCAAGTTCTTCGGCATCTACTACGTTCGCCGTCTCAACTATATGGATCATGCCAACGCCAAGAGATGGGGCGTGAGAATGGGATTCCAGATGTCGTTTTAACCAAGTTGAAAGTTAGGAAAAATGAAAATACTGTTAGCAGACAAGCAAGACATTACCCGTGCCGGACTGAGCTATGTGATCCAGCAGATGGGACAAGACTGGGAAACAAAATATGTGGAGGACAAGGCCGAGTTGCTGCTTGCCCTGAGGGAAGACCCCCATGTGGTGGTGATTCTCGACTACACGCTCTTCGACATCAACGACGCCGACGAGCTGCTCGTGCTCAACCAGCGATTCCCCGAGACGCAATGGCTGCTCTTCAGCGAAGACCTGAGTGCCGACTTCGTCAGGATTCTCATCGCCAGCAGCATGCGCTTCAGCATTCTCCTGAAGGAGAGTCCGATGATGGAAATCAAGGAGTCCATCCGCTTCTGCGTGGCCGGCAACAGATTCCTCTGCCAACGTATCATGGAGGTGCTGCTCACCCCCCAGAGGGAGGCCGAGGAGAAAGTGAACCTCACCAAGACCGAAACCGAGATACTCAAGGATATCGCCCTCGGCATGACTACCAAGGAAATAGCCGACAAGCGTTTCTCCAGTTTCCACACCGTGAATACCCACCGCAAGAACATCTTCCGCAAGCTGGGAGTCAACAATGTGCACGAGGCCACGAAATATGCCCTGAGGGCAGGGCTCGTGGATTCTGCGGAATATTATATCTAATAAAAAAGGCTTCGGGATGTCTCGCGACATTCTGAAGCCCATTTTGTTTCTAACTAACTTATTATCAACTATTCATTACTTTTCCTTCTTGTAGAAAATGTGAATCTTGATGCAAAATTACAAGATTCCTGGCAATAAAATTCCCTTTCGGGGAAAAATAATCACGAAAACGTTTGCGTTTTTCGTGGAAAAACCTTACCTTTGCACAGATATGAACAGCTAATTGTCTGATAGATATATGAAACAACGTAGAACATCCTTAAAAGACCTTGCCGACCAGTTGGGGGTGAGCATCGCCACCGTGTCGAGAGCCTTGCACAATAGTCACGAGGTGGGTGAGGAGATGACTTTGAAGGTGAAGCAGCTGGCCAAGAAACTCAACTATAGGCCCAATCCCTTTGCCCAGAGCCTTCGCAAGGAGGCGCCGAAGGTGATAGGTGTCATCGTTCCCAATCTCGTTACCCACTATTATGCGGCCGTGCTCGACGGCATCGAAGACTATGCCTCCAAGCAGGGCTATTCGGTGGTGAGCACCAACAGTCATGAAAATACAGAGCGCGAGAAACAGGCGGTGGAGAATTTCCTCAACATGCACCTGGAGGGCATCATCGCCTGTCTGGCGCAAGACACTGTAGACTATAGTCATTTCGAGCAGCTCAAGGACCAGGGCGTGCCGCTCGTGTTCTTTGCGCGGTGCTGTCTGGAGGACAAGTTCTCCCAGGTGGTGGCCGACGGAGATGTGGCGGCGCAGGAGGCCACACAGCATATGATAGACACGGGGTCCCGGCGCATCGCCTTCATCGGAGGTCCCAACCATCTCGACATGGTGCGCCGACGCAAGCACGGCTATCTGGAGGCACTCAGGGAAAACCGGATTCCCATCGACCGCAACCTGGTGGTGTGCAACAAGATAGACTTTGAAGTGGCACGGGAGGCCACGCTCAAGTTGCTCGATAGCGAGCATCGCCCCGATGCCATCCTCGCCTTCAACGACATCATCACTTATGCCGCCTTCGATGCCATCAAGTCCAAGGGACTCCGCATCCCCGAGGATGTGGCCATCATCGGATTCACCGACGGCGACACCTCGGCATTTGTCACGCCGCGGCTCACGGCTATCGTCGACAAGGCCCACGAACAGGGCACCAAGGCTTGCGAGCTTCTCATGCGCAGCATCAACGGTGACGACAAAATCTATAAGGAAGTGGTGCCCATGATACTGAAGATACGTGAGAGCTCTGAGAAAAACGAAGCAAAGATCTGAACCTACAGTTTTTTAGAATCAAGAAGACATAATAGAAACAACCTAACATGAACAGAAAAAACAACTACTTATCTTTCGGACTGTCGACCCTCGTCCTTTTCCTCATACTGCTGATGCGGCCAGGGGAGACGAGGGCCGAATACGGAAACTTCGAGTTCAACAGCCTTACCAATCGCGACGGACTGTCCAACAGCAAGGTGAGTGCCATCCTGAAGGATGCCAGGGGCTATGTGTGGTTTGCCACCCAGTCGGGGCTCAACCGGTTCGACGGTTTCCGCATGAAGACTTTTCTCTACAATTCTGCCAACGATAAGTCGTTGCCCAACAATTCGGTCGACGAATTGCAGCAGGATTACAATGGCAACATCTGGGTGCATTCCGCCAACGGCTACTGCATCTATAAGTACGACTTGGAGCAGTTTGACCGCAAGCCGGAAGATTGGCTGAAGAACATCGGTGTGGCAGGCTCCCCCTACAAACTCCTCATCGACAGGAAAAAGAACATGTGGATGTCGGTCTATGGGGTAGGCCTCTATTTCCACAATGCCCGCACCAGGAGCACCTACCTCTTCAAGTTTGTCAAGAAGCCGCAGCCCGGTTGCCTGAAGGAAGGCTACGTAAGCAACCTCATCGAGATAGAGGGCGACATACTGGTCACCTATACCGACGGCACACTTTGCCGGCTTAACGGTCCCAGGCAGCAGGTGCTTGGGTACAACTCGTTCCTGGCCGACCGGAAAATGGCGGGCGACAACGGAGCCTATTCCTTCTACGATGGCAGGGGGGGCGTCTGGGTGTCGGCAGGGGGAGTCACCATTGTCTACAACACCAAGCAGAGGAAATGGGTGGATTCCCGCGAGTATGTCGGGGCTTACGGCATCTCCGTGCCCATCAACAAGCGCATCATCACCCGCGACATTGCCTGCGACAAGGAGGGCAATCTCTGGGTGGCCTCCGACCATGACGGTCTTTTCTATGTGGATTTCCGTCGCAAGGTATGCCATCAGTTCCTGCATACCAAGGAGAAAGGAAGCATCGTGGACAACTCTTTGCAGAAGGTGTATGTCGATGACGAGGGAGCCGTCTGGGTGGGTAGCTACAAGAACGGCGTGGCCTATTATTCGCCGGCGTCGCAGAAATTCTCCACCATCCCTCTGGGCGACATCTGTACCATCACGCAAGACCAGGCCGGCAATCTCTGGTGTGGCACCAATGATGCGGGCATCGTCTGCTACAGTCTGGCCACGGGACAGAGTTTTCTTTTCTCCCAGGCCTTGACGGGACTTACTTCCGATGTGGTGGTGTGTAGCGTCACCATGTCCGACGGCACGATGTATTTCGGTACCTTCAATGGCGGCCTGGCCCGATATAGCCACGGCCGGTGGAAGGCTTTCCATGCAGCTCCGGGCGGTCTCGCCAACAACAGCGTGTGGTGTCTCGCCGAAGACTCCCGCCATCGGCTGGTCCTTGGCACGCTGGGCAGTGGCATCCAGGTGTTCGACCCCAAGACCGAGACTTTCACCACTTATAACAACAAGAACTCTGGCTTGTCCAGCGACTATGTCAACTCTCTCTTCCTCTCGGGCAAGGACGAGATGATTGTGGCCCATTCCCAGAACTATTCCGTCTTCAACCTTGCCACCCGCAAGATAACCAATGTCAATGCCACCAAGGAAGGTGTGCCTTTCCCCAGTCCTTCGCTCAACGATATGATGAAGGACAGCCGTGGCATCCTGTGGATGGCTTCCCCGGCTGGTGTGACGATGTACGATGGGCAAACAGGGCAGATGGAGTCTATCAACGACCTCAACGGCACGCAGGGGGCCGTAGGCTGCGACGTCTTGGAAGACAAGCAGCACAACATCTGGCTGGTCTCCGAGTTTATCGTCACCCGTGTCACCCTTTCCAAGGCCAAGGAGGATGACAAGTGGGACTTGACCATGATCAGCTTCAACTCGCTCGACGGTTTGCAGAGCCGTCAGTTCAACCAGCGGTCGGCCTGCCTCCTGCACAACGGGGCCATTGCCGTGGGCGGACAGGACGGTATCAATATCATATCGCCCCGCCAGATTCAGATGGGCAAGAAGCAGGCCCATGTGCTCTTCAGCGGTCTGGTGCTCTTCGACCATCCTTTGGCGGCGGGCGAGGAGTTTGAGGGCAGGGTGCCTTTCAGGAAGTCGCTCGATGCCCAGCCGGAGATTACGCTCAGCTACAAGGACAAGGCGTTTACCGTGCTCCTGGCCTCCGACCAGGTGAGTTTGCCTGCCCGTTGCCGTTTCCTCTATCGCTTGAAGGGTCTCGACGACAAGTGGATGATGACCCCCGATGGAAGGCCCGAGGCCACCTTCACCAATCTTTCCTCGGGCAGTTATGAGCTGGAGTGCAAGGTGGTGAATGCCGACGGCAGTGTGAGCGATGAGGTGCGCACGCTCAAGGTGAGCATTCGGCCGCCCTTCTATCTGTCTTTCTGGGCCTTCATGGTCTATACGGTATTGATAGGTTTGGCACTCTTTGGCTATCGTCGCCGCATGCTGGAAAAGCAGCGCATCAAGTTTGAACTCCAGAGCAAGGAAGACAGCATCAAGAAGACCAAGGAGCTCAACGAGCTGAAACTCAACTTCTTCACCAATGTGAGCCATGAGCTTCGCACGCCTCTCACCTTGATTATCTCCCCGTTGGTCAGCATGATTCGCGACGAGGAGAATCCCGGCAAGAAACGCAAGCTGGAGATAATCCATCGCAATGCCACCCGCTTGCTCAATCTGGTGAACCAGATACTCGACTTCCGCAAGTTCGACCAGAAGAAGGAGAAACTCACGATGAGCCGTATGGATGTGGTGAGTTTCGTTGACAATATCTGCTCCTCGTTCCGCACCCTTGCCAACAGCAAGGTGACGCTGGCCTTCGAGTCGAGTGTGCCCAAGCTCCAGATGGCGTTTGACGCCGACAAGGTGGGCAAGATAGTGAACAATCTCTTGAGCAACGCCTATAAATTCACTCCCGACGGGGGCACCATCACCGTGTCGCTGGGCATCGCTCTGCATCAGCGGGCCACTGACGGGGATGCGGATATGCTCCGCATCTCGGTGGCTGACACGGGCAAGGGCATCAGCGACAGCGAGAAACAGCTGGTCTTCGAACGTTTCTACCAGGTGAACGGAACCGAGATGCAGCCTCAAGGAGGCAGCGGAATCGGTCTCAACCTCGTCAAGAAGTTTGCCGAACTCCACGGCGGCAAGGTCGACGTGACCGACAATCCGGGCGGCGGATCCGTGTTCCGTGTCTTTCTGCCCATCGGGAGCAGCACCACTTCCAACAATACGGCCCATCTCGGCACCTTGCACGTGGCGCCCATCATCACCACGCTGCATGAGGGCGACGACAGCCTCCAAGAGGATGGTCCGGAATCTTCCGATTCGCTCTATGGCATGCACCGTGGAGCCAACGAGGAACATTACGCCAAGCACGTCCGCAAGCCCGTAGTCCTCTTGGTGGACGACAGCGACGACTTCCGCGAGTTCATGAACGATGTGCTCACCGATTATATCGTCATCGAGGCTGTCAACGGACAGGATGCGTGGAACAAAATCATCGACCGACGCCCCGACTTGATACTCAGCGACGTGATGATGCCTGTGATGGACGGCAACGAGCTCTGCCGCCTCTGCAAGGAAAACGACGAGACCACTTCCATCCCCTTCGTTATGCTCACGGCGCGACTGGGCGACGAACAGCGCAAGGAGAGCCTCATGATAGGGGCGGATGAGTATATCACCAAGCCGTTTGATATCGACATGCTCAACCTGAGGTTGAAAACTTTATTGAAATGGACAGGACATTTCAAGCATAATACGGCAACCGTGCAGGCAGAAGAAAACACCGGTTCTGCAGCCGAAGAGGCGCAGCCGGCCAACGGCTCTGCGCCGGCCATTGCCAACTATCGGCTCACCGAGGGCGACAGGAAATTCCTGGAGCGGGTGGATCTCTACATCCGCGACAACATGAACAATCCCGATACTGGCGTGGAGTCGATGAGCAGCAGTCTCTGCATCTCCCGCGTGCAGTTGTACAAGCGCATGGTTTCGCTCACCGGCACCACTCCCTCGGAGTATCTCCGCGCCAAGCGCATCTCCAAGGCTGAGCAACTCGTCCACGACTACAACCTCAATATCAGCGAGATTGCCTATATGGTGGGGTTCAACAATCCGCGCTATTTCACCAAGTATTTCCATGATGCCTATGGCATGACACCCTCGCAATATCGCAAGCATCTGCAGGAAACTAGTTGAAAACTTGTGGCTTTAACATTTTATACCCACTTTAAAAACATTTGCGTACTAAGGATATGGGAGAAATCCCGTACCTTTGCAGCAAATTTAATAATTCTGCTTAACATAAGATATGAGACTAACTAAGACATTATTCATTTCAGCAGTGCTCCTGATGAGTGCCACAGGCCTCCAGGCAGCAGGGTTCAGTCAGAACGGTAACTATCTCACCGTGCAGTTGAAACAACACCAGACGAATGGTCCTAGCCAGATTCGCCTCCAGGTGGTGGGCGACAAGATTATCCGTGTGCAGGCTACGGCGGAGCAGGGCTTCCGCAACAAGCAGAGCCTGATTATCGTGCCGCAGCAGGGCAAGGCCAACTATAAGGTGGAGGAGCAGGGCGACAACCTCGTCGTGACCACAGCCGCCATGCGTGCCGTGCTCAACGAGGCCACCGGCCACATCGCCTTCTACGACCTCA
>CAVGLH010000020.1:0-28416 GCA_963630065.1 Bacteroides fragilis
TACGAGCAGTTGTTCGAGGAGGAGACAAAGGCAGGTCTTGAAGGTTATGAGGTAGGTCAGGTGACCGAGCTCGGTGCTGTCAACGTGATGACAGGTATCTTCACAGGTCGTTCTCCTAAAGACAAGTACATCGTTGACGATGCACAGAGCCACGACAACGTATGGTGGACTTCTGAGGAGTACAAGAACGACAACCATCCAATGAGCGAGGAAGTTTGGGCAAAGGTAAAGGATATTGCCAAGAACGAGCTTTCCAACAAGAACCTCTATGTAGTAGACGCTTTCTGCGGTGCCAACAAGGCAACTCGCTTGGCTGTTCGCTTCATCGTTGAGGTAGCTTGGCAGGCACACTTCGTTACCAACATGTTCATCCAGCCTACAGAGGAAGAGCTCGCTAACTTCGAGCCTAACTTCGTTATCTACAACGCTTCCAAGGCTAAGGTAGAGAACTACAAGGAGCTCGGTTTGAACTCTGAGACTTGCGTTGCCTTCAACACAACTACTCGTGAGCAGGTGATCATCAACACATGGTACGGTGGTGAGATGAAGAAGGGTATGTTCTCTATGCAGAACTACTACCTCCCATTGAAGGGTATCGCTTCTATGCACTGCTCTGCTAACTGCGACATGAACGGTGAGAACACAGCTATCTTCTTCGGTCTCTCTGGTACAGGTAAGACAACATTGTCTACCGATCCTAAGCGTAAGTTGATCGGTGACGATGAGCACGGATGGGACGACGAGGGTGTGTTCAACCTCGAAGGTGGTTGCTACGCTAAGGTTATCAACCTCGACAAGGAGTCTGAGCCAGACATCTACGGTGCCATCAAGCGCAACGCTCTCTTGGAGAACGTAACAGTGGCTGCTGACGGTAAGATCGACTTCGCTGACAAGAGCGTAACAGAGAACACTCGTGTTTCTTACCCAATCAACCACATCAAGAACATCCAGCCAGGTTCTTCTGCTCCAGCTGCCAAGCAGGTTATCTTCCTTTCAGCTGACGCATTCGGCGTATTGCCACCAGTATCTATCCTGACTCCAGAGCAGACCAAGTACTACTTCCTCTCTGGCTTCACAGCTAAGTTGGCTGGTACAGAGCGCGGTATCACCGAGCCTACTCCAACATTCTCTGCTTGCTTCGGCCAGGCATTCTTGGAGTTGCACCCAACTAAGTATGCTGAGGAGTTGGTAAAGAAGATGGAGAAGAACAACGCTAAGGCTTACCTCGTAAACACAGGTTGGAACGGTACTGGCAAGCGTATCTCTATCCGCGATACACGTGGTATCATCGACGCTATCTTGAGCGGCGACATCGACAAGGCTCCTACAAAGCAGATCCCAATGTTCGACTTCAAGGTTCCTACAGAGTTGCCAGGAGTTGCTACAGATATCTTGGATCCTCGTGACACTTACGCTGAGGCTTCTCAGTGGGAGGAGAAGGCTAAGGATTTGGCTGCCCGCTTCATCAAGAACTTCAAGAAGTACGAGACCAACGAGGCTGGCAAGGCTCTCGTTGCTGCTGGTCCTCAGCTCTAATTCGACATTTCGAATCAAGACTCAATATCGGAATCCCGTTTCTCGCAAGAGGAGCGGGATTCTTCTTGTTTTTCACACTTTTAATCACTAAAAAACTTAAAAAATGTCGTTTAAATCAATAATTTGCATAATAATGAGGTGAAAAGGGCGAGTTTTTGAAGAATTCTCAGTAAATTTGCAGCCAAAAATAAATTAAGATAGAATGAACAGGAAGTTTTTCGCTCTTGCGGCACTTTTGTCAGTTGCGTTCTCGCTTTCTTCATGCCTGAACTCAGACGACACTACTGGAGAATATACACAGGACACAGCTATCACGGCCTTCTCGTTGGGGTCGCTCGACAAATGGTCGAAGACGACAGCAGGCAAGGACACCTTGCTCAAGGCCAATGTGACAGGCTCTAACTATGATTTTTACATCGACCAGGCACAACGCTTGATTTACAATGTGGATTCCTTGCCCTACGGAGCGAGGGATTCTGCCGTATTGGCAACCGTGACCGCCAAGAACAGCAGTCCAGTCGTGTGGATGGACATAGACAAGACCGACTCCGTCGCCAGTTATTACTCTAGCTCCGACTCCGTCAACTTCTCAAAGCCGCGCTATTTGCGCGTCTATAACAATGCATACACAGCATACGCTACCTATAAGGTGACAGTGAATGTGCACCAGCAGCAGGCTAATGTGTTCAATTGGAACGCAGTGGCTAGTCTCAATGCGCAGCTGGCTGCCCTTACAGACCTCAAGGCCGTTGTCCAGCAAGGCGAAGTCTTCGTGTTTGGCAAGACGGCTGACGGTATGAAAATCTACAAGAGTGACATCACCGACGGTGCGAACTGGACGGCAGTGGAACCCAACTTCGTCTTTGAGGCCGACGACTTCAAAAACGCAACCGTGCAGAGCGGACACATTTATATACTTAGCCGCGGCAAGATGCTCGTCTCCAACGATGCCGCCGACTGGGCGGAAATTGTGGAGAACAACTCGCTCAAGCAGTTGATTGGAGCCAGTACGCTCAAACTCTATGCCTATAATGCTGAGGGGGGGATCTCTGTTTCGAAAGATGGCGGAAACACCTGGACATCGGAAAAGCTCGATGCCGATGCCGCTTATCTGCCAACAGACAACATCTCTTTGGTGAGCTCTGACATCTATTCTGCTTCTGGCGCCGAGCACTTGATGCTCCTCGGCACCCGCGACGCAGCCAAGGGCGACTCCATCGCTGTCACATGGCATCGCACGGTGGAAAATTCTGAAATTGCAGCCGAAGGAATGTGGAATTATCAGGAGCTTGATGCCCATCAGCCTGGCAAGATGCCGTGGATGAACGAAGTGGTTGCCTGCGCCGCTGACTCGGGCTACGTGGCTCTCGGAAGCAACGGCAAGTGGTATAGGAGCAAGAACCATGGTCTGAGATGGAGCGTTGACACCATTGTGAATATGCCAGGTGAGTTTGCTGCGGCATCCACGCAGCGTTTCGCTTTCTGCCGTGACGGCCATAATTTCTATTGGGTGATTCGCAACGGATACGTATGGAAAGGCAGATACAACAGCGACGGCTGGCGCAAGGAGTAATCCTCGCCTTGCTGGCAATGCTGCCGGGCAGTGCCATGGAGGCAAGGGCGCAGGACGACCCGCAATATCGCATGGAGATAGGAGCGGGAGTGGGGATGCAGGCCTATGAGGGCGACTTCAACGAAAAACCATTCGCCCAGATGCAACCGATGGCGAGCATCATCGGAAGGTACAACTTCGACCCCTACAAGGCATTGAGATTCTCGCTGGCGGCGGGAAAGCTGAAAGGTTCGTCGGCTGATGCAGGAACTTATTATCCCGACTATGCCGAGACCACCTATCGTTTCAACCATACCATGGCAGATGCCAGCCTTGTGTTCGAATACAACTTCTGGCCCTACGGAACGGGCAGAGACTACAGGGGCGCACGCAGGCTGGTGCCTTATATACTGGGCGGACTGGGGGGCACCTTTGTGAAAGGAGAAGGAAAAAACGTGTTTGCCGCCAATGTGCCGCTAGGCATTGGCGCAAAATATAAAGTGGGCGAGCGCTTGAACGTTGGTATCGACTGGACTATCCACTTCTCGCTGAGCGACGAGCTGGACGGGGTGAGAGACCCCTATGGGGTGAAGAGCAGCGGAATCTTCAAGAACACCGACTGCTACTCGATGCTGCAAGTGTCGATTACCTACAGTTTCCTGGCAAAATGTAGAACATGTAATAAAGAATAATAAATGGACAACTTGGATATGAACTATATCCCCGAGCACATCGCCATCATCATGGATGGCAATGGCCGCTGGGCAACCGAACGAGGAAAGGAACGCAGCTATGGTCACCAGGCTGGCGTGGATACCGTGCGCCGCATCACGTCGGAGTGTACCCGACTGGGGGTGAAGTATCTCACCCTCTATACCTTCTCGACCGAGAACTGGAACCGTCCTGCTGACGAGATAGCCGCCCTGATGGGACTGGTGCTTACTTCATTGGAAGACGAAATCTTCATGAAGAACAATGTGCGCTTCCGTGTCATCGGCGACATCAAGCGCCTGCCGCAGCAAGTGCAGGACAAGTTGCAGGCCACTATGGACCATACCGCCCAAAACGATACGATGACCATGGTGGTGGCCTTGAGCTACTCGTCTCGCTGGGAAATCATCAAGGCCATGAAGGAGACGGTGAAGGAAGCCCTCGAGAGCGGTTCTACCTTTGGTGAGGTGGAGCATCTGCTCACGGAGCAGAACTTCGAGAAGCATCTCGAAACAAACTTCATGCCCGATCCAGACCTTTTGATACGCACCGGTGGCGAACTGCGCATCAGCAACTACCTGCTCTGGCAGATAGCCTATTCCGAGTTGTATTTCTGTGACACCTACTGGCCCGACTTCCAGGAGGAAGACTTGCACAAGGCCATTGCAAGCTATCAAAGCCGCCAGCGCCGCTTCGGCAAGACCGAGGCACAGGTGGAAGACGAGAAAAAATAATCTAGGTTCTTCTACAGAACAATAAACAACGAAACTACATATTATATATAATATAAGGTATAAATGAACAAGACAAGAAAGATTTTCATCCTGCTGTTCGGCGCAATGTCTTGCATGCAGATTCAGGCACAAGATAAAATCGTGAACCCCGACATCTCTTATGCTGGTACTCCCCGCACCTTGAAGCTTGGGGGCATCAACGTGTCTGGTGTGGAGGGATACGAAGACTATGTGCTCACGGGTATATCTGGACTGTCGGTGGGCGACGAGATCACTGTGCCTGGCGACGATATTACCAATGCCGTGAAGCGCTATTGGAAGCATGGACTCTTTTCCAAGGTCTCCATCGCAGCCGACTCCATCGTGGGTGAGAAGCTTTATCTCCACATCTACCTTGCCGTGCGCCCCCGCATCTCCGACATCCACTACGTGGGATTGAAGAAGAGCGAGCGCGAGGACATGGAGCAGAAACTCGGTATGGTGAAGGGCACGCAGGTGACCCCCAACATGCTCGACCGTGCCAAGATTCTCGCCAAGAAATATTTCGACGACAAGGGATTCAAAAATGCAGACATCCAAATCAACCAGCGCGATGACGTGGCCAACAAGGGACAGGTGATTCTCGACGTAGTGGTGGACAAGAAGCAGAAAATCAAGGTTCATGAGATTACCATCGACGGTAACAGTGCGCTCTCCAGCCGCAAAATCAAGGGTGGACTCTTCTCCAAGGGAGCGTTCGCCAAGACCCACGAGGCTGGCAAGCTCTACTCTTTCTTCAAGTCGAAGAAGTTTACGCCCGAGCGTTGGAAGGAAGACAAGCAGAAGCTCATCGACAAATATTATGAGCTGGGCTACCGCGACGCACAGATTCTGGAAGACAGCGTGAGCAACTACGACGAGAAGCACGTCAATGTCTATGTGAAGGTAGAGGAAGGAAGAAAATACTATATCCGCAACATCAACTGGGTGGGCAACACGGTGTATGCCACCAACTATCTTGATGCCGTACTCGGCATGAAGAAGGGACAGCCTTACAACCAGAAGCTCCTCCACAAGCGTTTGAACGAGGACGATGATGCTGTAGGCAACCTCTACTATAACAACGGTTATGTGTTCTCCAACATCAATCCTGCCGAGGTGAACATCGACGGCGACTCCATCGACCTGGAGATGCGCGTGCAGGAGGGTCCGCAGGCTTATCTGAGCCATGTGCGCATCAATGGTAATACCCGTCTCTACGAGAACGTGGTGCGCCGTGAGCTTCGCACCAAGCCGGGCGACCTCTTCTCAAAGGATGCCTTGATGCGTTCGGCACGTGAGCTTGCATCCATGGGCCACTTCGACGCAGAGAAAGTGAGTCCGGACATCAAGCCCAACTATGAGGATGGTACAGTGGACGTGAACTGGAATCTGGAGCAGAAGAGCAACGACCAGATAGAGTTCTCGCTCGGATGGGGACAGACGGGTGTCATCGGACGTGTCGGCCTGAAGCTCAACAACTTCTCCATGGCCAACCTCTTCAACAAGAACAAGGAGCACCGCGGCATCATGCCTGTGGGCGACGGAGAGGTGCTGAGCATCGGAGCGCAGACCAATGGTACCTACTATCAGAGCTACAACGTGAGCTACTCCACCAACTGGTTTGGCGGCAAGCGTCCTATCCAGTTCAGCGTGGGTGCCTACTATAGCAAGAGTACCGACGTGTCGAGCAACTACTACAACAGCTCCTATATGAGCAACTACTACAGCTACATGTATGGCTACGGTTCCAGCTACTATAACAACTACGAGAACTATTACGATCCCGACAAGTACATCCAGATGGTGGGTGTGAGCCTTGGATGGGGTAAGCGTCTCCGCTGGCCGGATGACTACTTTACGCTCTCAGTGCAGTTGGCTTACCAGCGCTATATGATGAAGAACTGGAGCTACATGTTGATGCAGAACGGTAATGCGAACAACTTGAACCTCACCGTGGCTTTGAACCGTACATCAACGGACAACCAGCTCTTCCCGCGTCGTGGTTCTGAGTTTGAGGCAAGCGTCAACCTTACTCCGCCATGGAGTGCCTTCGACCACAAGGACTACCAGAACTTGGCCAACAACTCCAGCTCTCCCACCTACTCTCAGGAGCAGCAGGAGAAATACCGCTGGATAGAGTATCATAAGTGGAAGTTCAAGTCAAAGACCTATACCGCCTTGACCGAGGGTCAGAAGTGCTTTGTGTTGATGACGCGTGTGGAGTTGGGCTTGCTCGGTTCCTACAACAAGTATAAGAAGAGTCCGTTCGAGACCTACTATGTGGGTGGTGACGGTATGAGCGGTTATTCATCCTACTATGGCGAGGAGACCATCGGACTGCGTGGTTACGAAAACGGTTCGGTGTCTTACAGTCCTAAGACAGGCTACTATGCCTACGCTTACGACCGCTTCTCGCTGGAGCTTCGCTATCCATTCCTCCTGGGCAACACCACCATCTATGGTTTGACTTTCGTGGAGGCAGGTAACGCTTGGTATGACACCAAGAACTTCAACCCCTTCAGCATGAAGCGCAGTGCCGGTGTCGGTGTGCGCATCTATCTGCCAATGGTAGGTTTGATGGGTATCGACTGGGCTTATGGTTTCGACAAGGTATACAGCGGAAGTACCCAGCAGAAGGGTGGAAGCCAGTTCCACTTCATTCTGGGACAGGAGTTCTAGGAAATGGAAATATGAAAATATGGAAATATGGAAATATGAAAAAGGTAATATTGATGCTCGTGATGGCTGTAGCAGCCATCACGGCACATGCACAGAAATATGCATTGGTAGACATGGAGTACATCCTGAAGAATGTACCGGCGTATGAGCGTGCCAATGAGCAGCTCAATCAGGCGAGCCGCAAGTGGCAGGCCGAGGTGGAGGCACTCAATCAGGAGGCTAGTACTCTTTATAAGAACTATCAGAGCGAGGCGGTGTTCCTCTCGCAGGAACAGAAAAAGGCCAAGCAAGACTCCATCATGGCCAAGGAGAAGGAAGCCAGCGACTTGAAGAAGAAATACTTCGGTGCCGAAGGCGACCTCTACAAGTTGCGCGAGGCATTGATGGGACCCATCCAAGAGGAGATCTACAATGCAGTGAAAGAGGTGTCCGACCTGCGTGGATATTCGCTGGTGCTGGACCGCGCAAGCAACAGCGGCATCATTTTTGGCTCGCCAAAGATAGATATTAGCAACGAAGTTCTCCAAAAATTAGGTTATTCCAAATAATAGTTGTATTTTTGCAGACGAAATTAATAATTAAAAGAATAGAAGGAAATGAAAAAGCTTATTTTAATGTTGATGCTTTGTGCACCAATGACAATGATGGCTCAGAAGTTCGGCAAGGTGAACACCCAGCAGATTATGCAGGCTTTGCCAGACGTAGCCAAGGCCAATGGCGAGCTGGAAGCTCTCCAGAAGCAGAAGGAGAACGACCTCAAGTCTATGCAGGACGAGTTGCAGCGCAAGGCTGACGAGTACCAGAAGGGCGCAAGCACAATGGCCGCCACCTTGAAGCAGCAGAAGGAGACCGAGCTCCAGAATCTCCAGCAGAAGATTCAGCAGGCTTACCAGGACGGCCAGCAGGAGTTGCAGAAGAAGAGCAGCGAGCTCATGCAGCCCATCGTGGCCAAGGTGCGCACTGCCATCGAGGCTGTAGGCAAGGCTGGTAACTATACATTCATCTTCGAGGACGGTGCGGCTGTTTACACTGGTGCCAACGTGGTGGATGTAACCAAGGAGGTGCAGACCAGGATTAAGTAATACCATAGCATCAGACTATATAAGGACGAGGGCAGGCACAAGTGCTTGCCCTTATTTCTCATTTTATACGAATAGGTTTCATTATCATCATTAACGCTATCACTCATCATGAAAAGGAAACTCATGTTTTTGGCTTTCGCTCTCACCGCCATGATGGCTTCAGCCCAGCTTCCCTCATCGGGGGACGTGCAGCAGCAAGCTGCCCAGCAAGTCTTGCGCTTTGGATATTTCAGCTTCGAGCAGGTCTTTCATACCATGCCCGGCTATGCGATAGCCAAGCATAATATGGACGAACTTCGCGCCAAGTATGACGAGGAGACCAAGCGCGTGGAGAACGAGTTCAACAGCAAGTATGAGGAATTTCTTGACGGTCAGCGTTCCTACGCCAAGTCTATCCTGGAGAAACGACAGGCCGAATTGCGCGAGCTGATGGAGAAGAATATCGCCTTCAAGGCAGAGGCCAACCGACTCTTGCAGCAGGCGGAGAAGGAGGCTTATGATCCGCTCAAGGCAAGGGTGAACGAGGAAGCCCGGAAAATAGGCAGGGAGAAAGGCTTGGCCTTCATCCTGAATACCGACAATAATGCTGCACCCTACGTCGATGCTACAATGGGTGAGGACATTACCGCTTTACTGGAGGAGAAACTGAAATGATGCTGCCTTCCAATCCCGGCCCTATCGGTGTCTTTGATTCTGGCTATGGCGGACTGACCATCCTGCATGGCTTGCGCCAGACAATGCCCCAGTACGACTATATGTACCTGGGCGACAACGCCCGTGCGCCCTATGGCTCCCGTTCGTTCGAGGTGGTGTACAAGTTTACACGCCAGGCCGTGCTCAAGTTGTTCTCATTGGGTTGCCATCTTGTCATCTTGGGTTGCAACACGGCATCGGCCAAGGCTTTGCGGTCCATCCAGCAGCGCGACATCCCGCAGCTGGATTCCGAGAGACGTGTGCTCGGCATCATCCGTCCTACCGCCGAGGTGATAGGAAACATCACCAAGACCAGACACGTGGGACTCCTTGCCACCGAGGGCACCATCAAGAGCCAGAGTTACGACATGGAGATAGCCAAGCTGTGGCCAGACATCAAGGTGAGCGGTGTGGCTTGCCCCCTGTGGGCGGCCATCGTGGAGGCCAACGAGGCCGACAGTCCCGGGGCCGACTATTTTGTCAAGAAGCGCATCGACCAACTGATGCTCAAGGATGCCGACATAGACACCATCATCCTAGGCTGCACGCACTATCCTCTCCTCATGAGCAGTGTGGTGAAGAACCTGCCCGACGGCGTGAGGGTGGTTCCGCAGGGACAATACGTGGCCAACAGTCTGAAGGATTATCTGGAACGTCATCCCCGGATGGAGCGGATGATTACCAAGACTGGCTCTTGCCAATATCTCACCACGGAGAGCGAGGACAAGTTCAAGGAGTCGGCCCAAATCTTCCTGCATGAGAAGGTGGATGTGACGCACGTGGACCTGGAATAAATGAGAAATTAGGAATGAGAAATTAGAAATTAGATTGATTATGCAAGAAACAAGACAAAACCGTATATCAAGACTCCTCCAGAAGGAGTTGAGCCTTATCTTCCAGTCGCAGACACGCATGATGCATGGTGTGATGGTGAGTGTCACCAAGGTGAAAATCAGTCCGGATCTCAGCATCTGCACTGCTTATCTGAGTGTGTTCCCGTCGGAGAAAGGCGAGGAGATATTGAAGAATATCACAGCCAACGAGAAGACCATCCGCTATGACTTGGGCAAGAGGGTGAGAAACCAGTTGCGCATCATTCCGGAGCTGCGCTTCTTCATAGACGATAGCCTCGACTATCTGGACCGCATCGACGAACTCTTGAAAAAGTAAATAGGTAAAAAAGTAAAAGAGTAAAAAGAAAAAAGTAAAAGGAAAGGGTAAGATGAATTTTCCGTTCTTTGTAGCTCGCAGATACCTCTTCTCCAAGAAGAGCACGCACGTGATTAATGTCATCAGTTCCATTTCGGTGATAGGCGTGGCTGTGGCCACGATGGCGCTTGTCATCGTGCTGAGTGTGTTCAACGGTTTCCACGACTTGGTGGCGACGCTCTTCACAAGTTTCGACCCCCAGCTCAAGGTGGTGCCGGTGGAAGGCAAGGCGGCTCCGTCAGACGACCCCATTCTCACCCAGATACGTCTGTTGCCCCAGGTAGATGTGGTTACGGAAACCGTGGAAGACCAGGCCTTGGCGGTGTACCAAGACCATCAGGCCATGGTGACGGTGAAGGGCGTGGATGATAATTTCTCGGAGATGTCTCATATCACAGACATCCTCTATGGCGATGGTACGTTCTCGCTCCATGCTGCCAACTTGCAATATGGTGTCGTGGGCATCCGGCTGGCTCAGAATCTGGGCATCGGAGCACAATGGGACGGTTTTCTGAAGATTTATGCTCCCAGGAAAGAGGGGCAGCTTGACATGACGAATCCCGGAGATGGCTTTGTCGCCGACTCGCTCAACTCGCCCGGTGTGCTTTTCTCCGTGAAACAGTCGAAATATGACAAGAACTACATTCTGACATCCATCGCCTTCGCCCGCAATCTCTTCGGGCAGCAAGGCATGATCTCCGACTTGGAAATCAGGCTGAAACAGGGGAGTGACCTGGATGCCGTGAAGGCGGAGATGCAGAAGATAGCGGGAAGCAAGTACAAGGTGCTCGACAGGTTTGAGCAGCAGGAGGATACTTTCAAGATTATGTCGATAGAGAAATTGATGGCTTACATCTTCCTCACCTTCATTCTTGTGGTGGCATGTTTCAACATCATCGGTTCGCTTTCGATGCTCATCATCGACAAGAAGAACGATGTGGCCACCTTGCGCAACCTGGGTGCCAACGACAAGCAAATCAAGCGGGTGTTCCTCTTTGAGGGCAGGATGATAGCCGTGATAGGTGCCGTGGTGGGCATTGGCCTGGGCTTGTTGCTCTGTCTTTTGCAGCAGCAGTATGGCTTTGTGCGCCTGGGCGATTCGGAGGGCTCCTTCATAGTGAATGCCTATCCCGTGAGCGTGCACTATACCGACGTGGCCATCATCTTTTTCACGGTCATCGCCGTGGGTTGGCTTGCCGTCTGGTATCCTGTGAGGGCATTGAGCAAGAGGCTGCTGGGCTAATATATTTTTATAGCAAAAGCCCTGCTGAAATCATCGGCAGGGCTTTTGCTGTTTTTTTCTTATTAAGGTCAACCCGTCACGTAGGGGCAGGATGACAACTTCCACCCGAGGGTCGCTGGCTATCAGGTCGTTAAAGGCACGGATGCCTTGGGTCTGCTGGTCGTGGTCGTAGGCGGAATCCACGACATGACCGTCCCACAGAGTGTTGTCGGCAAGGATGAATCCACCGGGGGCCAGGACCCCCATCACCATCTCGTAGGTCTCTACGTAGGTGCGCTTGTCACCGTCTATAAACGCCATGTCGAACGTTACGCCCAACTTGGGCGCTTCTACGTTGGCATCGCCAATGCGGAAGTCGATCTTGTCGGCTACGTCCGAACCCTCTATCCAAGGACGGGTGAAATCCTCCATCTCGTCATTAATCTCGAAGGTGTAGAGTTTGCCGCCTTCCGGCAGCCCCTGCGCCAAGCAGATTGCACTGTATCCGCTGAACGTTCCCACCTCAAGGATGTTCTTGGGGTGAACCATCTGCACCAGCATCTTGAGGAGTCTGCCCTGGATGTGCCCGCTTGCCATACGCCCATGGATGGTATGGATGTTGGTGGCGCGGTAGAGCTTGTAGAGATAGTCTCCCTCAGCATCTATGTGCTGGCTAATGTATCTGTCGATAATTTCAGTCTCTGTCATTTGGATTCTTCGCTCTTCACTTCTAAAATTCCTGCAATGGCCAAATCGTAGGAGGCAAGGCCAAAACCGCAGATGACACCAAGGCAAGCGCATGAGAGATAAGAATGGTGGCGGAATTCCTCGCGCTTGTGTACGTTGGAGATGTGAACCTCCACGCAGGGACACTTCAGGCTGCGGATGCAATCCTGGAGGGCGATGCTCGTATGGGTGTAGGCACCGGCATTAAGCACAACGCCGTCGTAGGAGAATCCCACCTCCTGCAGTTTGTTGATCAGTTCACCCTCGATGTTGCTTTGGTAATAATCTATTTCCACGTCGGGGTATTTCGCCTTCAGTTTAGGAAGATAACTCTCGAAGGAATTGCTGCCGTAGATGCCCGGTTCCCTTACACCCAAGAGGTTCAGGTTGGGGCCATTGATAATTTGTATTTTCATAATTGAAAGAATTTTTTGTTCGAAATGAAAAAAATATTTAACTTTGCACTTGCAAAGATAATGATAATTTAGGAAACAGGCAAGAAATGATAGATGAAATTGTAAAGAACTATATGAGATACCTCAAACTGGAGCGTAACTACTCGCCCAACACGTTGGAGGCTTATCGTCGCGACCTGCAGTATCTCTCGGAGTATGCGGAGCAAAACGACCTTTCCCTTACCGATATGAAATTGGAGAACCTGGAGAATTTCTCGGCCTCTCTGCACGACCTGGGGGTGAGTGCTCGCTCGCAAGCCCGCATTCTGAGCGGAGTCCGTTCTTTCTATCGCTACTTGATGCTGGATGACTACATCAAGGACGACCCTACGGAACTGCTCGTCTCTCCGCAGTTGGGTTTGCATCTGCCCGAGTATCTCTCGGTGGAGGAAGTGGATTTGCTGGAGGGTGCCATCGATCTCTCCAAGTGGGAGGGGCATCGCAACAAGGCCATCATCGAGACCCTCTTCTCCTGCGGACTGCGTGTGTCGGAACTGGTGAATCTGAAGATGAGCGACATCTTCGAGAAAGAAAAGTTCATCCGTGTGTTGGGAAAGGGAAACAAGGAGCGATTGGTGCCCATCTCCGAGAAGGCTTTGCATGACATCGGTTTTTGGTATCAAGACCGAGACCAAATGGACATCAAGCCGGGCGAGGAAGACTATGTGTTTCTGAACCGCCGCGGTGCGCATCTCACCCGCACCATGATACTCATCATGATCAAGAATGCCGCCTTGGCGGCAGGTATTCACAAAACAATCTCTCCTCATACACTGCGACATAGTTTTGCGACGGCCTTGCTCAAAGGGGGAGCCGATCTCCGAGTGATCCAGGCGTTGCTTGGGCATGAGGACATAGGAACCACCGAAATATACACGCATATTGAAACTTCCGATCTCCGGGAGGCCATTCTGAATCATCATCCACGAAACATCAAGAAATAATGCTTGATTTTCTTGTGAAAATGGCGGAATGTGGAAAAAAATGAGTAACTTTGCAGCCGCAAAATAAATGAGAATCAATAAATAATAGAAAATCAAGGAAAAATATGGCATATTTGTTTTCTTCAGAATCCGTTTCAGAAGGACATCCGGACAAGGTGGCCGACCAGATTTCGGACGCATTGCTCGACCAGTTCTTGGCCTATGACAGCCAGGCTCATTGCGCTATCGAAAGCTTCTGTACCACAGGACAGGTGGTGATTATGGGCGAGGTGCGCTCCAATGTATATGTTGACTTGCAGACGATTGCACGCAAGACTATCAAGAAGATAGGTTATACCAAGAGCGAGTATCAGTTTGACGGCGATTCTTGTGGTGTGCTTACTGCCATCCATGAGCAGAGCGACGACATCAACCGTGGCGTGAGCCGCGAGGAAGACGAGAACCAGGGCGCAGGCGACCAAGGCATGATGTTCGGTTACGCTACCAACGAGACCGACAACTATATGCCCGTTTCGCTCGACTTGGCCCAGCTCATCATGCGTGTGCTCGCCGACATCCGCAAGGAGGGCAAGGTGATGACTTATCTCCGTCCCGACTCCAAGAGCCAGGTTACCATCGAGTATTCTGACGACAATATCCCTCAGCGTATCGACACCATCGTGGTCTCTACCCAGCACGACGACTTCATCAAGAAGGCAAACGGCGATGACGATGACGAGGCTATGCTTGCCAAGATTCGCGAGGATGTGCTCAACATCTTGATTCCTAGAGTGAAGACCCATTTGAGCGACAAGGTGTTGGCTCTCTTCAACGATGATATCAAGTATTTCGTTAATCCTACGGGTAAGTTTGTTATCGGTGGCCCTCACGGAGATACAGGTCTTACCGGGCGTAAGATTATCGTCGATACCTATGGCGGCAAGGGTGCTCATGGCGGAGGAGCCTTCTCGGGCAAGGACTCCAGCAAGGTGGACCGTTCCGCAGCATATGCTGCCCGCTATATTGCCAAGAACATGGTGGCTGCAGGTGTGGCCGACGAGATGTTGGTGCAGGTGAGCTACGCCATCGGTGTAGCTGAGCCAGTGAGCATCTATGTGAACACATATGGCAGAAGTCATGTGTGGTTGACCGACGGCGAGATTGCCAAGAAGATCGCCGGAATGTTCGACCTTCGCCCCAAGGCCATCGAGCGCCAGTTGAAGTTGCGTCAGCCCATGTTCCTTGAGACAGCGGCTTATGGCCATATGGGCAGAAAGAACGAGGTAGTGGAGAAAACTTTCACGAGTCGTTACCACGAAGCCAAGACCGTCAAGGTGGAATTGTTTACTTGGGAAAAACTGGATAAGGTTGACGATATAAAGAAAGTTTTCGGACTTTAAGCCATGGTGCAGCAAGTTGACTCGATATTGACAGAGACGACACTTGAGGGTGAAAACTCGCAACAAGGAATCGGCAGACAGCATGGTGGACAGCTTACGCCCAAGGAGGTGTTGCGCTGGCTGCCCAAGGATGCCACTCCCGCACAGCAGGATTCGATGGTGAGGGCGCACATCAAGCCCAGTGAGATTCATTGGAGTAATATGCCCGACACCCTTCACTTGCCAGGTCATACGCCAGGCAAGAGTTTTCGCAATGTAAGTTTGCCGCAGTATTATCGAGAGTCCTTCTTCTCCAAGGACTCCCTCTTCCATCCCGAGCTGAGGGGTGGAAGGCTGGGCGTGCCGGGCGACCCGGTGCCTTATACGGTGGCCGGTGACAATTTGATCACGTCTTTGCTTCTGTTGTGCTTCCTTCTGGCCTGCGTGGCTTACACCAAGTCGAAGCATTTCGTGGTACGTCAGGCAAAGACCTTCTTCCGTGTGCCTCGTTCGGGTACGACGGAGATTACGGAGACGAGCACGGAAGTGCGTTTCCAGTTTTTCTTCGTCTTGCAAACCTGCCTCTTGCTGGCCATCGGATATTTCATCTATTCGAAGGCTTCTGTCGGCGACACGTTCATAGTGGATCCGTATCTGGTCATCGGCATCTATACAGGTTGCGTGAGTGCCTATTTCCTGCTCAAGGCATTGCTCTACAGCATCGTGGGGATGGTGTTCTTTGACAAGAAAAAAAACGGACAATGGTTGAAGGCTTACCTCTTTCTGATTTCCACGGAGGGAGGGCTGATGTTCCCTATGGTCATGTTGCTGTCATATTTCAACCTTCCCTTGCAAATAGCTGTCATCTACACGCTCGCAGTGATTGTTTTAGTTAAAATTTTATCGTTTTTCAAAACTTACATTATCTTTTTTAGAAGAAATGGTGTGTTTTTGCAGATAATTTTGTACTTTTGTGCCCTCGAAGCGGTACCGCTGTTTGCCTTGTATGGTGGATTGGTATTGATTAGTCATTATTTGAAAATAAACTTTTAGGACAAATGATAAAGAAGATTCTGGTTTCTCAGCCAAAGCCTGCTAGTGATAAGTCGCCTTATTACGACATTGAGAAAGAGTATGGTGTGGAATGTGTGTTCCGCCCATTCTTCAAGGTGGAAGGACTTACTTCCAAGGAGTTCCGCCAGCAGAAGGTCAATTTGCTTGACTATACTGCCGTAGTGTTCACTTCCCGTCATGCTGTGGACAACTATTTCAAGCTTGCCAAGGAGATGCGTATCACCATTCCTGAGGACATGAAATATTTCTGCGTGATAGAGACTATCGCCCTCTACATCCAGAAATATGTGCAATACCGCAAGCGTAAGGTGTTCTTTGGAGAGACTGGCAAAATTGACGGTTTGATGTCGCAGATGGTTCGCCACAAGAACGAGAAATATCTGGTGCCGTTGAGCTGTGTCCACAATGATGATATCGCCAACCTCCTGACCGAGAAGAAACTGATTCACAAAGAGTGTGTGATGTATCGCACGGTGAGCAACGACTTTACTGAGGAGGAGCTGAAGAACTTCGACTACAATATGATGGTGTTCTTCAGTCCTACGGGCGTGAAGGCTTTGAAGAAGAATTTCCCCAAGTTCGAACAGGGCGACATTGCCTTGGCAGCCTTCGGACCTGCCACGGCCAAGACTATAGAGGATGAGGGGCTGCGTCTCGACCTGGAGGCTCCCAGCAAGGAGTTCCCGTCTATGACAGGAGCACTCGCCGACTATCTGAAGCGTCACAACAAATAGAAACTGGAACAAACACTTTATAGGAATAGAGTATGTCGACAGATGGTATGTTTTCATTCGGCAAGGAAGAGCATCTTTGCAGGCGGACGCTGATAGACCAGCTCTTTGGGGGCGGTGCACAGGTGATGAAGGCATGGCCCTTGAGAATGGTTTACCTTCTTGTTGACAAGAAAGACGGGGGTGAGGCCGACTTGCAGGTGCTTCTCAGTGTGTCGAAGCGTCATTTCAAGCGTGCCGTGAAGCGCAACCGGGTGAAACGCCAGTTACGTGAGGCGATTCGCCATCACAAGCAAGACTTGGAGGCACGAATCGCACAATTGGAGGGCAAGCAACTGCTCGTAGCGTTTGCCTGGCAAGCCAATTGGCTGTTGGATTCAGACAAGATAGAGTCTAAGGTGGAGAAACTGATGCGTCAATTGACCCATGGGCTGTCGGCAGAAGCTTCTGGTTCCGTTTCTTCCAAGGAGGATGGACAATGACGGACTGTCCTCAAGGAATATGGCGTTGGGTGAAGAAACTGTTGGCTTGGGTGCTCCTACTCCCAATCATGTTCTATCAGAGATGTATCACCCCCTACACACCGCCTTCGTGTCGCTTCCAACCCACTTGCTCGGAATATGCGAGGCAAGCCATTTTGAAGCACGGTCCGTTCAAAGGACTGGCTTTGGCCATATGGCGCATCTTGAGATGCAATCCATGGGGTGGTTCGGGCTATGACCCCGTACCGTAAGTTTCCGACAGCAGTCGGGCCCCTTACACATATTATATAATATAATAAAGAATCCATTCGATGGCAAAAAATTTTGTTGAAGAATTGAAATGGCGTGGTATGCTGGCACAGATTATGCCAGGTACGGAGGAATACCTCAACACCCACATGGTGTCTGCCTATCTTGGAACCGACCCCACAGCAGACTCTCTGCATATCGGTCACCTTTGCGGTATCATGATGCTGCGCCACTTGCAGCGTTGTGGCCATAAGCCTTATCTCCTGGTGGGTGGTGCCACGGGTATGATCGGCGACCCTTCCGGCAAGAGCCAGGAGCGTAACCTGCTCGATTCAGAGACACTCTATCACAACCAGGAAGCTATCAAGAAGCAGGTGTCTAAGTTCCTCAACTTCGATAGCGAAGAGCCCAACAAGGCCGAGATGGTGAACAACTACGACTGGATGAAGGACTTCACTTTCCTTGACTTCGCGCGCGAGGTGGGCAAGCACATCACCGTCAACTATATGATGGCCAAGGACAGTGTGCAGAAACGCCTGAACGGAGAGGCTCGCGACGGCTTGTCTTTCACCGAGTTTACCTATCAGTTGCTTCAGGGCTACGACTTCCTCTACCAGTACCAGAAATATGGCGTGCGCCTGCAGCTCGGTGGCAATGACCAGTGGGGCAACATGACCACGGGCACCGAGCTGATTCACCGTACTCTCGGCAACGACGCAGAATGTTTTTGCCTTACCTGTCCCTTGATAACCAAGGCCGACGGCAAGAAGTTTGGCAAGACCGAGAGCGGCAACATCTGGCTCGACCGCAACCGCACCACTCCTTATGCCTTCTATCAGTTCTGGCTCAACGTGAGCGACGAGGATGCCGAGAAGTACATCAAGATATTCACCGACCTCGATAAGGAGGCCATCGATGCCCTCGTGGAGGAGCACAAGCAGGATCCTGGTCGTCGTGTCCTCCAGAAGCGTTTGGCAGAGGAAGTGACCGTGATGGTTCACTCCAAGGAGGATTTGGAGATGGCTATCGCTGCCAGCAACATCCTCTTCGGCAAGGCCACCAAGGAGAATCTCGCCCAGCTCGACGAGGCAACCTTGAACGATGTCTTCGCCAACGTGCCCCACTACACACTCGACAAGAGTTTGCTCGGTGGCCCGGCCGTAGACCTCTTCAACCAAGAGGGTATGGATATCTTCCCCAGCAAGAGCGAGATGCGCAAGCTCGTAAAGGGTGGTGGCGTGTCACTCAACAAGGAGAAGTTGGCAGCCTTCGACCAAGTGATTACAGCCGACGACCTCATCGACGGCAAGTATCTCTTGGTGCAGAAAGGCAAGAAGAATTACTCTTTGATTACAGTGAAATAAGTGTGTTTTATGGCCATTTATCCCCGAAATGGGGATAAAATGGCTCTAGAAATGCAAAAAGTAGCAAAATAATTTGGTAGTGGAAAAAAAATCCACTACCTTTGCAACCGATTTGCTTGTCCTATGGTGTAATGGTAGCACTACAGTTTTTGGTTCTGTCAGTGGTGGTTCGAATCCGCCTGGGACAACCTATCGCAAACAACCCTTCAGGTCTTCGGTGGCTTGGAGGGTTGTTTTTTTTGTTTAAATAAGTAAAAAGCACATATCTTTCGTATAGAACAAGTGGGATATTCAAAAATATTTTGTATCTTTGCCCACGAAACAAATCAAACAATTAAAAATACAAAGTATGGACTTTAACAAACTATTCTCTCTGGAGGGCAAGGTGGCCCTCGTGACAGGTGCCGCTTATGGCATCGGTTTTGCTATCGCCGAAGCATATGCCAAGGCAGGTGCCAAGATTGCCTTCAACTGCCGCAGCCAGCATCACATGGATCAGGCTCTTGCCGACTACAAGGCAAAGGGCATCGAAGCCAAGGGTTATATCTGTGATGTGACCGACGAGGAGCAAGTGAAGAACATGGTGGCCGACATAGAGAAAGAGTTGGGTGTCATCGACATCTTGGTGAATAATGCCGGCATCATCAAGCGCATCCCTATGACAGAAATGTCGGTGGATGAGTTCAAGCAGGTGATAGACATCGACCTCACCGCTCCGTTCATCGTGTCGAAGGCTGTGATTCCAGGAATGATCAAGAAGGGACATGGCAAGATCATCAACGTCTGCTCCATGATGAGCGAGCTGGGCCGTGAGACTGTTTCTGCATATGCAGCAGCCAAGGGCGGCTTGAAGATGCTGACACGCAACATCTGCTCGGAGTATGGTGAGTACAATATCCAGTGTAATGGTCTTGGCCCAGGCTACATCGCCACGCCTCAGACGGCTCCATTGCGCGAGCGCCAGGCAGACGGTAGCCGTCATCCTTTCGACAGTTTCATCTGCGCCAAGACTCCGGCAGGTCGCTGGTTGGATCCAGAGGAGTTGGAAGGCCCAGCCGTGTTCTTGGCTTCCGACGCTTCCAATGCCGTGAACGGCCATATCCTCTATGTGGACGGTGGCATCCTTGCCTACATCGGCAAGCAACCTAAATAATGTGAAGATAATAAAAAGGCAAAGGGCAGCTCGCAATGAACTGCCCTTTGTTTTTGCAATCAAAAGAATTTATGGAGTTTACTTGTTGAGAGCGTCAGCAAGCTCGGCGCCAGCCTTGAATTTGGCAATCTTCTTGGCTGCAATCTGAATCTTCTCCTTGGTGGCGGGGTTGATGCCCTCACGAGCAGGACGCTCGTTAACGCTGAATGTACCGAAGCCAACCAACTGAATCTTGTCGCCTGCGATGAGAGCTTCCTTCAGTGCGTTGGTTGCTGCTTCGAGAGCGGCCTTGGCCTGTGCCTTTGAAATCTCAGCACCAGCTGCAATCTTGTCTATCAATTCTGTTTTGTTCATAATTTTACTTGGTTAAAATGATTAATACACTTGTTTTCGTTTGCAAATATAGTCTTTTCCTTTTAATATTCAAATAAAATATTCAGAAAACTACTGAAATTATTGAAAATTAAGTGTATTATGCCCATTTTTTGATGATTTCACGGATATTTTTCGTAATTTTGTCCCCAAATTACAAATTTAATAGAGAACAATTTAAAAAGTAAGGAGAGAATCGTTATGCGCAATATACCTATTGTGACCAAGAATTTGCTGATAGTGAACGTGGTGGCTTTTTTGGCCAGCTATCTTTGTGGGAAGGATGCCTCGGGCACACCGATGCTCACCAATTGGCTGGGTCTTCATTTCTTCATGGCCTCCGATTTCCATATCTATCAGCTGTTTACCTACATGTTTATGCATGGAGGCTTCGAGCATATCATTTTCAATATGTTTGCCCTTTGGATGTTTGGCTGTGTGGTAGAGAGGGTATGGGGCTCCAAGAAATTCCTCTTCTATTATATCGTGTGTGGCGTGGGAGCTGGCCTCTTCCAGGAGGCGGCACAGTATGTCACTTATATGTTTCGTGACTTGGCGGCCTATGATTATGTCAACACGGGGCTGAGCCGCATCTCCATGGACGACTATCTCAACTTGTGGACCACTGTGGGTGCTTCCGGGGCCATCTATGGCATCCTGCTGGCCTTTGGAATGATTTTCCCCAATGAGCGTATCTTCATCTTCCCTCTGCCAGTGCCCATCAAGGCGAAGTATTTCGTGATAGGCTATGCGGCCATCGAACTGGGGTCTGCCATGTTCACCTCGGGCGACGGCGTGGCTCATATCGCCCATTTGGGCGGCATGGTGTTTGGTTTCTTCTTGATTCGCTATTGGCGCAAGCAGCTGGACAATGGATATCATGGGACGAGTACGGAGGATGCCTTCGACCGAGTGAGAAACATGTTTGGCAGAAGGCGCAATGGCGGCAATGGTAATTTCTCTTATACACGCAACGACTCTTGGCAGCCTCGCTATGAGCAGGATGCAGAGTGTACGACCGATGAAAAGAAGGTTTCGCAGGAGGAAATAGACCGTATCTTGGACAAGATTAGGAAAAGTGGCTACGACAGTCTCTCGCAGGATGAGAAACAGAGCTTGTTTGACCAAAGCAACAAGTAGCGAGCCATGTTTAAGGGTTTCAAGGAGTTTACTTACAAGATGATTGCCGGTGCCAATGTGGTCACCGCAATCATCATGTTTTTGGTGGGATTTTCCGATAGAATCCCGCCGGTGGGCTTTTCGCCGTTTGTCAATCTGGGGCTGTTGTTCCCGGTGTTTCTTCTCCTCAATTTTGGGTTCTTGCTTTTCTGGCTTCTTTTCCGTGTCAAGTACGTCCTCATACCTTTTGTGGGCTATGTGGTCTGTTTTGCGCCGGTGAGGAAGTACGTGCCCCTTAATCTACCGTGCCAAGCTCCCGAGGAAAGCATCAAAGTGTTGTCGTACAACACCTTGCAGTTTGGCCAACAGGCGGAAGATGCGGAGGGTGTCAATATCTGTCTGTCCTATCTGCAAGGGCAGGATGCTGATATCGTGTGCCTACAGGAAGTTTTGCCCAACGCCCGCAATATGCAACAGATAGACAGTATGCTCAAGCCGATGTATGCTTATTGCGACACTGCCGTCCATCCCAACGGCGGCACCAGCTTGATGCTGCTGAGCAAGTTCCCCATCCTTTCGAAGGAGCGCATTCCCTATGAGTCGAAGGGGAACATGAGCGTGGCTTATCGGCTCAAGATAAAAGACAGGGATGTGTTGCTCGTCAACAACCATCTGGAGTCTACGGGGTTGAGTCCCGAAGATCGCAAACAGTTCAAGAACCTGGTCATCGGAAAGCTGGGAAAGGATACCGCCGAGGAAACCTCCAAACATCTAGTGGTGGCTCTCGCCGAGGCTACCCGCAAGCGTGCTCCCCAAGCTGAGGCAGTGGCTCGCTACATAGAGCGGCGTAAAAATCAGAGCGTCATCCTGTGTGGCGACTTCAACGACGGCCCTATCTCCTATGTGCATCACACGATAGCCAAGGGCCTGACCGACTGTTACGTGGCGAGCGGCAACGGCCCCGGCATTAGCTACCATTGCGGGGGATTTTACGTGCGCATCGACAACATCATGTGCTCCAGCGACTGGGAGCCGTATGAGTGCAAAGTGGATGACAAAATCGACGTTTCCGACCATTATCCCATTGTCTGCAAGCTAAAAATGCGTCCTAAAAGGCAAAAATACCGCTAATTATTCTTATATAAGAAAAAAAATGATTATTTTTGCACGTCATTACGAATGTAATGTCGCTAGATAAGGCTGAAAACAAAATAATTAATAACAATAAAATAGAAATGCAAAACAAAGGAATTGTAATTTGTGTAGCCGTCTTACTGACCCTCGCAAGTATCTTCTATTTGTCGTTCTCGTTTGCCACACGTTACTATGACAGCGAGGCTGCAAAGCTGAAGGATCCCATCGCGCAGCAGGATTATAAGGATTCTGTGAAGTATCTTGGGGTCTATTCTTACCAGAACTGCTTGGAGACTCAGATTGGTCTCGGACTTGACCTGAAGGGCGGTATGAATGTGATTCTTGAGATTTCTGTACCCGATGTAATTGAAAACCTCGCCGACCACAAGACCGACGCCGGTTTTACCAATGCCATGAAGGAAGCCAGAGCTCAGGAAGAAGCCAATGGTGGTGACTTCGTGTCGCTTTTCATCAATGCTTACCACAAGAGTGCACCTGGTCACAAACTCGCTGAGGTGTTCGCCACCCAGCAGTTGCAGGGCAAGGTTTCTCCCCAGAGCAGCGACTCGGAGGTGGAGAAGGCCATCCGCTCTTCCGTGCAGGATGCCATCGACAACTCTTTCAACGTGGTCCGCACCCGTATCGACAAGTTTGGCGTGGTTCAGCCCAACATCCAGAAGCTCGAAGGCCAGCAGGGACGTATCATGGTGGAGATGCCTGGTATCAGCCAGCCCGAGCGTATGCGCAAGATGCTCCAGGGTAGCGCCAACCTTGAGTTCTGGGAGACTTACAACTCCGAGGAAATCGCTCCTTACCTCCAGCAGCTCGACACCCGCATCGCCAATGGCGACAACGGCGAGGCGAAGAATGATACTGTAGCTGCCGACACAGCCGCCGCTGCCAAGCAGGAAGTTGCCAAGGCAGAGCCCAAGAAGGCCGAGGCCAAGTTCTCCATCAAGAAGAAGGATGACGCTACCGACAAGGTGGGCGAGGATGCCCAGAACGCCGCAGCCATCAAGGCTCACCCATTGTTGGCCCGTTTGCAGCTCGGCGGTGGCTTGAGCACTGTGGGTTATGCCAGCGTGCGCGATACTGCCGAAATCAACAAGATTATCTACTCAGAGGTTGCCAAGCACGTGCTGCCTTCAGATTTGCGTTTGCTCTGGAGTGCCAAGCCTGCCGACAACTTGAAGGTAAAGAATATCTTCGAGCTTCATGCGTTGAAGGTGACTACCACTACAGGCCGTGCTCCATTGGAGGGTGACGTTATCACCGATGCCAAGGACGAGTTCGACCAGATGGGTTCTCCTGTAGTGAGCATGAAGATGAATACAGAGGGCGCACGCAAGTGGGCTCAGATGACCAAGACCAACGTGGGCAAGGCCATTGCCATCGTATTGGATGGCGTAGTTTACTCTGCTCCTCGTGTAAACGGTGAGATTGATGGTGGTAGCTCTCAGATTAGCGGAAACTTCACCATCGAGGACACCAAGGACTTGGCCAACACCTTGAAGTCTGGCCGTATGCCTGCCCCTGCCCGTATCGTGCAGGAAGAGGTGGTAGGTCCTACCCTCGGTGCCCAGTCTATCCAGATGGGTATCATCTCGTTCGTTGTAGCCTTCGTACTCCTGATGGTCTATATGGTTGTCATGTACAATGTGACTGCCGGTATGATGGCCAACTTGGCATTGATTGTCAACGTGTTCTTCACGCTTGGTATATTGACGTCGTTCCAGGCGGCGCTTACGTTGCCGGGTCTCGCCGGTATCGTCTTGTCGCTCGGTACAGCCGTGGATGCCAACGTGCTTATCTTTGAGCGTATCAAGGAGGAGCTTCGCTCGGGCAAGGGTATGAAGCAGGCTGTGGCCGCTGGTTACGGCAATGCTTTCTCTGCCATCTTCGACTCCAACTTGACATCTTTGATTACAGGTGTTATCTTGTTGGTTACAGGTACAGGTCCTATCCGTGGTTTTGCCACCACTTGGATTATCGGTATCATCGTATCGTTCTTCACTGCCGTGTTCTTGACTCGCTTGGTATTCGACCACCAGTTGAAGAACGACAAGTGGCAGCACGTGAAGTTTGTTACAGGTTTCTCTCGCAATTTGATGCAGGGCAAGAAGTACAAGTTCATGGCCATGTACAAGAAGACATTCACTGTTACCATCGCTGCTACCGTGATTTTCATCGGTTGCTTCGTGGTTCGTGGTTTGAGCAAGAGCATCGACTTCACAGGTGGTCGCAACTATGTGGTGACATTCGAGAATCCCGTTGAGCCAGAGCAGATCCGCTCCATCCTTGGTGATGCATTCACCAATGCCGACGGCAGCAAGGCTACCACCAGTGCCATCGCCATCGGTACCGACGGCAAGACTATCCGTGTGTCTACCAACTATATGATTGAGAGCAACAATCCTAAGGTGGACGACGAGGCTGAGACCATCCTCTACAATTCTCTGAAGAAGGCAGGATTGGTTTCCCAGAAGGACGTTGAGGCGTTCAAGAACCCTGATATCCGTCAGGGAGGCTCCATCATCAGCAGTACCAAGGTAGGTCCGTCGGTGGCCAAGGACATCACGATGGGTGCCATCTACAGTGTGCTCTTCGCCCTGATAGCCATCTTCCTCTATATTCTGATCCGTTTCCGCAACGTGGCATTCTCATTGGGTTCTACCATCGCCCTGGCATTCGATGCCTTGACGGTGATCGGTTTCTACTCTCTGTTGTGGGGCATTGTGCCTTTCTCACTGGAGATTGACCAGACCTTCATCGGTGCCATCCTGACTGTGGTGGGTTACTCCATCAACGATAAGGTGGTGGTGTTCGACCGTATCCGTGAGAACATGCATCTGCATCCTAAGGGAGACGTACAGCAGATATTCAACGCTTCCATCAACGAGACGTTGACACGTACCATCAATACATCTTCCACGACATTGCTCGTGTTGCTCTGCATCTTCATCCTCGGTGGTGACAGCATCCGCAGCTTCTCGTTCGCAATGATTCTCGGTGTAGTGTTTGGTACTCTGTCTTCCATCTTCATCGCTTCTCCTATCGCTTATCTCGTTTTGGGTCGTAAGATCAAGGAAAGAGAAGGTCAGGAGCTTGCCGTAGCGGAAGTGAAGTAATAAAGAAAGGTTTATACAACATATTATAAAAAACAAAGGTCGCTCCCTTCAAGGAAGCGACCTTTGTTTTTTGAGTGGTCCCACCGAGAATCGAACTCGGATCAAAGGTTTAGGAAACCTACGTTTTATCCATTAAACTATAGGACCTTCTCAAAACTGAGTGCAAAGATACATTAAATCATCGACATTACAAAATAAATAGCTATGTTTTTAACGCTTATTCTGTCAAGTTTACTCACTTTTATGGAGTTGAACTGTGAAAACCTCTTCGATACGACCCACGATTCGCTCAAGAACGATATGGAATTCTTGCCCGAGGGTAGCTACAAGTGGACTCCTCGCCGCTACTGGACGAAGCTGGACAACCTAGGCAAGGAGATTGTGGCGCAGTCGGAGAACGTGCCCGATTTCGTGGCAATGTGCGAGGTGGAGAACGACACCGTGATGCGAGATCTTACCAAGCGAAGTCTGCTTAGGGAGGCGAGGTATGAGTATGTGATGACCAATTCGTCCGACGAGCGAGGTATCGACGTGGCCTTGATGTATCAGCCAGTGTCTTTCAAGTTGTTGTCTTCTTATCCTATCCGCATTGCTCCATTGCCCAATACCCGCCCCACTCGCGACATCCTCTATGCTTCGGGGCTGATTATCAGTGGCGACACGCTGCATATCTTTGTGATTCATGCGCCCAGTCGCCGTGGAGGCGAGGAGGCTTCCCGCCCCTATCGCCTGCACGTGGCAGACAGGTTGGCAGCATCAGTAGATTCCATCTATAGTCTCAACGGGGAGGCCAGGATTATCATAGCCGGCGACTTCAATGACTACCACGACTCGCCCGCCTTGGAACGGCTGTATCAGCACAACCTTGTCAACATCTCCAGCGATGCAAAGGGACGGAACGGTGCCGAGGCCACCTATCGCTGGCATGGCGAGTGGAGAAGTTTGGACCAGATACTTTGCAGCAGCTCGCTGGCAAGGAAGAAGCAGGAATGCCACATTGGCGATGCTCCCTTCTTGTTGGAGGACGATGAGAAATATGGCGGCAAGAAACCTTTCCGCACCTATCTGGGTCCGAGATACCTTGGCGGATTCAGCGACCACTTGCCGCTGGTGGCAACGTTCAGAATAGAATAGGGTGTGGTCTTATCCCACCACTTTCCACTCATGAAGTGTCTTTAGAAACTACAAATATACGTTACATATTTATGCAACAAGGCTTTACTCGGGAAAGAATTCGTCCATATAGTTCGTATAGACAGAACCATAGTGCTTTTCGTTGTAAAGGCTCGCATGTGAGTCAGTCGTTGTTTTAGCCAACTTATTGTAGAATTGGTGTTTGCTCGTTTTTATTACGGAACCAACCCCTTGTCACCCTATCACCAAACCTCTGTCACCCTATCATAAAATCCGAAGAAGCTTGCTGCATACTGCTTCGTCTAATTCGGATTTAGCTAAATCTAAGTTGTATTTCATCAAATCTAAGTTGGATTTAAGCAAATCCAAGCTGTATTTTATATTATGAAGTAGGCTTCTTCGGATTTTATGATAGGATGATGAGAGGTTGGTGCTTATTTAAGTAATAAAAAAAAATAGATTGGTACATTTCTCCTGGGCGAAGATACAATTCCTTGCTGGAGTGGTACGGCGGGGGAATTCCTTGCTGGAGTGGTACGGCGGGGGAATTCCTTGCTGGAGTGGTACGGCGGGGGCGCCGTACCTCCTATAATTGCCTTTTCTGGCAAGTATGGGTAACTGTAGGAGGTACAGCGCCCCCGCTGTACCCATCCAAAGTAATAGCCCCCGCTGTACCAAGTAAGTGGGAGTCGCCAAATCAGAAACTTGAGTATATCTTAGCAACAAATTGTACCAAGTTGTTTTTTATCGCCACTAAGTTAGCCTTTCCTTCCGAAGTCGGCGGGAATCTCTCCCCATTTCTTTGTTTCCCATTTGAAGATGGGAGTGGTGATGGGGTGCGTGCGGAGCCAGTTCTCGGCCCGGGCGATAATCTGATAGAGCGGTTCTGTCTGGGCATTGCGCTCCAACTTGGTCTTGCATTGCTTTTTCTGTACCCAAAGCTGGGCATTCACGCTGTCGCTGTAGATTACCTTGTCGGTAATGCCCCGCTGCTGCATTAAGGCCAGGGCATGGACGATAGCGAGAAACTCGCCGATGTTGTTGGTGCCGTGGATGGGACCATAGTGGAACACCTGCGCTCCGGTCTGCAGGTCGATGCACTGGTATTCCATGGGGCCGGGGTTGCCCGAGCAGGCTGCATCCACAGCCCAGGCGTTTGCCATCACCTCGTTGGGCAAGGGCAGGACGGTGTCGTTTCTCCACGAAGGAGGATTTACTGGAAGTTTGGTCATGTTTGATAAAAAAGCAAATGAGCATTCCCCAGAGTCTGGCTCCAGGGCTGCTCATTATTTGTCAATAGTCAATATTTATTATCAGAATTGATAGGTTATCATATTTACATTCTCTCTGGCACCTCGATGCCGAGCAGAGACATACCATTCTTCAGTATCTTGGCGATGTTGGCGGCGAGTACCAAACGGGTGGTCTTCTCAGCCTCGCTCTCGGCGTTGAGGATGCTGTAGTCGTGATAGAACTGGTTGAACTCCTTGGTCAGCTCGTAGCAGTAGTTGGCGATGCCGGCAGGGTTGTAGTTGTTGCCTGCGTCGGCCACGG
>CAVGLH010000021.1:0-28135 GCA_963630065.1 Bacteroides fragilis
CTTCCACAATCTGGACAACGTGCTTGTCCCAAATCTTGTCGAATAATGTATTCATTATGTTATTGTTTAATGTTTATTGTTTAATGTTTACTTGTTTTGGACAAACATTCCCTTTATCTGATCTTGAACTTGTTGATACAGTCGATGTATGCCTCCACAGAAGCGGTCACGATGTCGGTATCGGCACCGAAGCCGTAGTAGACATGGCCGTCGTACTCCACCTGCATGTGAACCTTGCCCACGTCGTCGGAGCCCTTGTCGATGGCCTGGATGGTGAATTCCTTCAAGGTCATCTCCTTGGTAACGATCTTCTTGAGGGCATGGATGGCAGCATCCACAGGACCGTTGCCGGAGGAAGCATCCTCGAATTTCTGTCCTGCGATGTCGAGACCGATGCTGGCCACGCTCTTCACTCCCTTGCCCGTAGTCACCTGCAAATAGTCGAGCTGCACGCCGTGATGCTCGGCAGAGTCTGCCCCGGCGAGCATCAGCACATCCTCGTCGGTCACCTCCTTCTTCTTGTCGGCGAGCTGCAGGAACTTCTTGTACAGCTTGTCGAGCTTTGCCTCGTCCTCTACATCCACTCCGTTCACATGGAGGCGGTATTTCAGGGCGGCGCGACCCGAGCGGGCTGTCAATACTATGGCGTTGTCGTCCAATCCCACGTCCTTGGGATCCATAATCTCATAGGTCTGCACGTTCTTCAGCACACCGTCCTGATGGATGCCCGAAGAATGGGCGAAGGCGTTGCGGCCCACGATAGCCTTGTTGGGTTGAACAGGCATATTCATCAAGCTGCTCACCATGCGCGACGTAGGCACAATCTTGGTGGTATTGATGTTGGTGTCGATGTTGATATGCTTGTGGCACTTCAATATCATGGCGATTTCCTCCAGCGAGGTATTGCCGGCACGCTCGCCGATACCATTGATGGTCACCTCTACCTGGCGGGCACCGTTGAGCACACCCTGCAGGGTGTTGGCCGTGGCCATGCCCAGGTCGTTGTGGCAGTGGGTAGAGAGACGGGCCTTGTCCACGCCGTCTACATGCTCCATCAGATACTTGATTTTGGCACCATACTCCTCGGGCAGACAGTAGCCTGTGGTGTCGGGGATGTTGACCACCGTAGCACCAGCCTTGATGACGGCCTCCACCACACGGGCGAGATACTCGTTGTCAGTACGTCCGGCATCCTCAGCGTAGAACTCCACATCCTCCACGTACTTCTTGGCATACTTCACGGCAGCCACCGCACGCTCGATGATTTCCTCGCGGTTGGAGTTGAACTTATATTTGATATGGCTGTCGCTGGTACCGATGCCCGTATGGATGCGCTTGTGCTTAGCATATTGCAAGGCCTCTGCAGCGCAGTCAATATCCTTTTCTACGGCACGTGTCAGTGCGCAAATGGTAGGCCATGTCACAGCCTTGGAAATCTCCACTACAGAATTGAAGTCGCCCGGACTAGAAATCGGGAAACCAGCCTCGATGACATCAACACCCAACTGCTCCAGCTGCTTGGCCACTTGAATCTTCTCCACTGTGTTCAACTGACATCCTGGCACCTGCTCGCCGTCGCGAAGGGTCGTGTCAAAAATAAATAATCTGTCACTCATATCTTTATTTTTATCTTTTTATTCTATACCTTATTAAATTAATAGAGAAGAAAAGAGAAAGTAAAAAGCCTTTCCCCACCCCTATGACGGAAGTGTAGAAAGGCTCTATATTCTCGACCGATGAACTATACGCACACCCTACCACTTCCGACCACATGCTGTAGTCGAAGTCGAATAATAATGCTCGCAATGTTCAAAGCCGTCGTTCTCATATTCTTTGTTTTTACGTGATGTTTTATAAATCGGATGCAAAGGTAATATTTTTCTCCGACATACACAAACAATTTATAACTTTTTTAATAGAAAACCTTACAATCTAGAATTTCACCAACCTTTACATACACAATATCGTAAGAAATGTGCAATTTATCAGAAAGGCAGGGGACTATTGGGCTCCGGTGGAGGCAGAGGCACACCGCCGTTCATCTTCGAGCCAATGATTTCGCCACCAGCGTCGGGAGGAGCCACGCTCACATCCTGAGGGTCCTGGAACCTCGTGAATTCACCGCGGAAATTGAGCAGCACGTCGCCCGTGGCGCCCTTACGGTGCTTGGCTATGATAATCTGGGCCATGCCGTGCAGGTCGTTGCCTTTCTCATCCTGGTAGATATGGTAATACTCCGGGCGGTGCACAAAGAGCACCATGTCGGCATCCTGCTCGATGGCACCCGACTCACGGAGGTCGCTCAGCTGCGGTCGCTTCCCCTCCAGTCCCTCGCGGTTCTCCACGTTACGAGAGAGCTGCGAGAGGGCCAGCACGGGGATGTTGAGCTCCTTGGCAAGTCCCTTAAGCGAACGGGAGATGGTGGACACCTCTTCCTGTCGGCTGCCAAACTTCATGCCGTTGGCGTTCATCAGCTGGAGATAGTCGATCATCAAGAGCTTCACGCCCTTCTCCCTCACCAGTCGGCGGGCCTTGGTGCGCAGTTCAAACACCGAGAGTCCTGGTGTATCGTCTATATAAATAGGTGCCCCGGTGAGGTTGCGCAGCCGCTTGTCCAAGCGGTCCCATTCCGGCTGGTCCAGCTGTCCGTTGAGAATCTTCTTGCCCGAGATTTCGCACACGTTGGAAATCAGTCGGTTCACCAGCTGGACATTGTTCATTTCCAGAGAGAAGAAGCCGATGGGGATATGGTAGTCCACCGCCACATTCTTTGCGATGCTGAGAGCGAACGAAGTTTTGCCCATGGCAGGTCGGCCTGCGATAATCACGAGGTCGGAGGGCTGCCAGCCCGAAGTCATGTCGTCCATGCCCCGATAGCCCGTCGGGATGCCCGTGAGTCCGCCTTTGTTCTGCGCCGCGCGCTGCAGGATTTCCACAGCATCCTTGATGACAGGATCTATCTGCGTATAGTCCTGCTTCATGTTGTTCTGGGAGAGCTGGAAAAGCTCTCCCTCGGCATGCTGCATCAGCTCGTCCACATCCACGGCAGAATCGAAGGCCTGGGTCTCGATGTCGCCGGCATAATGGATGAGCTGTCGGGCCATATATTTCTGGGCCAGGATGCGCGCATGGGCTTCCACGTGGGCGGCCGAGGCCACACCCTGTGAGATCTCCATCAGGTATTGAGCCCCTCCCACCCTATCGATATCGCCGCTGCGGGTCAGCTCATCGGTAAGCGTCATGATGTCGACGGGCTTTTCCTCCATGTTCATCATCTGAATGGCCTGGTAGATCTTCTGGTGGCGAGGCTCATAGAAAGACTCGGGCTTCAGCACCTCCGACACCATCGAGAAGGCGTCGGAGTCGATCATCAGCGATCCGAGCACCGCCCGCTCCACATCCACGGCCTGCGGCTGTAGATGGGCATAATTTGTATCAATCTGCGCCTTGCCCTGCAGACGTTTGTTATTGTTGTCAGCCATTTTAAACTAGTAATGTTTCATTTTTACTTAGACATACTGGGTCTTATAACATTTTCAAGCATCATATCTATCTCTATATACGGAACGCCCATTCTGAAGAGCCAGTCCCGGTCATTTTTGTCTATGTCGTACGTGGGAACGCCAAGGTACATGGTAGCCTCTTTGTCCGAAAAGGAGTCGGCTATATAGTCGTAGGCTTTCCCGCCCCCTTCCAGAACCCAAAGACACATGCCCATTCTGCGAGCCACACGCTTGCGCCATGCGCTGTCTCCGGCCGGCTTGGCAAGATTATTGAGCATCATAGCCAACATATTCATCAACATCTTGCTGGCCTCCTCTTCCGAACCAGGCTTTTTGCCATGCAACAGTTCCGAAAGCTGTTCGTTCTTACCATTGTCTGCGTAGGGGGCCAGCAGCATGCTGGCTCTCTTCACATTCTCCAGATTGTAAGGATGGCAGAACATCAAAACCTCCGCCAAGCGGCATTCCACCTGTTCCGACTTAGGATAATCGCAGTCCATCTGGTAAGCCAGGGCCTTTGCAGAGTCTTCCTTGTTATCATCTATATAAAAATCCAGGAGGCGCAGTTTCAGTTCGAATTTTTCCTGCTCGTCTGTCTCATCCTCCAGAAGCTGCTCTACCACGTCGGGAAACTTATCCGAGCGAAGCTTTTCGTAGTTTTCGAGCAGCAGCAACAAGCAAGCCTTCTTCTGAGCTCCTTGCTTCAGCAGCTCCTCCACGACCTCCACGGCAAAATCGTATTGTTTCAATCCATAACCAGCAACAGCCTGCATGAAATTCTGCTCCACAGTGGGGTTTTCCTCCAATGAAAGCATCTGGTCGGTAAACTCATAATCCTTGTGCTTGGCTCCAAAACGAGCCATGGAGAGGCGCTGCTTGTCAAATTTCCGGTCCTTGTAGGCCACATTCAGCAAGAGAGGCTGATACCGGTTGATTTCAAAGGGATTTATAAACGAGCTGCGCATAGAAGACAACTCGAAGAAACGGAAAAGGTCATGTATATATGTTCGCAAGATTTTGGCCTTCACCACCTTCTCGTCCAGCTGGGGATTGGCATCCATCTCCTCATCGCCCATCTCCTCATCGCCCAAGTCTTCATCATCAAGACACTCCTCCTCGCCAATCATCCCGCCATTCCGGGGGCACAATTGCCTGATCGCCTCATCGGGAGCTTCCCTCATGCTCAGCAGGAAGCTATAGATGTCGCAGTCGCACATTGCAGAGCATTCATTCATGTGCCTCAAGAAATCATGCGCGTCCAGCACCTTCTGAACCTCCTTCAAATAGGGGTTCTCATCATAAAAGGGCATAAACCAGTTATATACAGAATCGAAGAAGTCTGCCGTCTTCACCTTTTTGAACTGTGCGTAATAGACATCGGCCCCCTCCTCTTCCTTGGAGACGATTTTTTCAAATCCATCCTTGAAATCTCGCTCGAAACTATACGGTACGTCTTCGTCAATCACCACATCCGTCTTCTCCTTCATACGTTCCGTCAATTCCAGCGCGGCATGAGAGAAGATTCCCTTCATGAAGGATGCGAGAACCTCGCCCCCTATCTTGTCGGCAGAATCCTCAAGATGCATCACCCGCTGTATTTCACCCACCTGACGGCGGAAGGACTCGTCCTCGCTCAAGTCGGCCAGACTATCCACATACCCAAAATCAGACGGACACGCAAGACCCACCAGCACAAATCCCACCAGGGCGCGCTGCGTCATCTCGAGCTCGTAGTTGCCACGCACAATATCGTGAAGAACCTGCATCTTGTCACGGTCATAGAAGTTGATACACCCCAACATGATGGCCGACACAAACAATTGCTTGGTATAGGAATCGACGAAATCGGAGTCGAAAAGTTTCATCAGCTCTTCGGCGTGCAACGCTCCCGGCTTGCTAGCCACGATATAGGCAAAACCTATCTTGCGGCAGAAGTCCAACTTCACCTCCACCTGGAATTTCTCCCTGGCCATCTCTTCCTCTGTGAGGTAGACCTCCAAGTCCAGCATCGCCTCGTCTTCCACCACTTTTTCAAACCTGGCAATGAGAGAATCTATCGAGTCTACCTCTGCGGCATCCTCCAAGAGGCCGACCAACGTATCGTCGTGATGGATAAACCACTGGTATCTGAATAAGCCCCAAATTAAGGTGAGTTCGTCCAGCATGCCAATAAGAGTATACTTGCTAGAAAATTCAGCCAACTTGCCAGGGACAAAGCACAGCTTCTTAACCTCTTGAAAACGCTGGGAAAGGTCGGCCACACTGTCATACAGCTCACCAAATTCCTGATATTTCTTAGTCCATTTGCCCAAAAGGTCAATCATAGCCCCTATTTTTTTAAGATTATAAAACTGGCGAAGATGACCAGCACTCAAATCAGTCAATACCTCCCGAGGCGTTTTAAACTTATCAAACATACTCATAATTGTTCTATTTACAATGCATTAAAACATTCGCTTAAAGTTTTCCGACACGCCATCACCTGCTATTTGGCATATTTCTGGGCCACGGCCAGGTCTCGCTGCCGAGGTTCCATGGCATGCTCATATTTCAGCTTCTCGGGCAGAGCGGCGATGGTTTTGGCATCGGCAGCCATATATTTGGCGATGATGTGGGCATAATGCCTCACGCCATTCTTGTTGATGCTGTCCACGGCCTGGTCGTAGGCCTTCAGAAATTTGGCGAGCTGCTCCTTGCGGCGTGGTTCCTCCAAGGCTTTCTTGCGAAAGGCGACAACCCCCAGTTGGAGATTTTTGTCGCGGCTGTCCATCAGTACCACGTTCTGCTCCAGTCTAGCCTTGGTGGCCTGAGGCTCTGGCAGCAGCATGGCATCCATCTCGTTGTTAAGCAACATGCGGAGACGAATCGTGAGGTCGTTGATCTGCACACGATACACGTCATACTTGGGCTTTCCGCTGTCCACAGCCAGATCGGCCAGATAGTCGGTAGCCGAGTGACGTGTCATGGCAATCATCTTGTCTGACAGTTGCTTCAGTTCGGAGATGCGGGCACGCTTGTTGCTCACGAGCTGCCACTGCAAGTTGGTAGACACAGGGAATGTGAGCACCGTGCCCCTCTTCTGCATATAGCTGGCACGCACCAGGTCTGTGAACGAAGCCTCCACGCGCTTGCGCTCCAAGGCCGTGTCACAATCCATCTGCGCCGTATATCTGCGCAGATGCACATCCACCCCCTGCCGCTGGAAGATACTGTCCTCGTAGGCCAGAATCACGGGCAGGCAGTCCATCGTGGGCATCACGGCCACCTTGAGGGCGGCGCGGTCGATGCTGTCCAGCCTCTGCCGCTCCAGCTTGTTCAGCCGGTGCCGCTCCTCGACGCTCTTTCCCCCGCAACCTGCAAGAACAGCGCAACAGAGAGCCAGCGCAACAGAAATCCTTGTCAAATTCTTCTTCATATAGAGATTTTCCTTGTCTATCCTACTCTACATACAACACCAGGCCCTTCAGGTACTCGCCCTCTGGGTGATAGATGTTGATGGGATGGTCGGCCGGCTGATGCAGCTGGTGCAGGATGCGCACCTTGCGCCCCGCCTGGGCCGCCGCCGTAAACACTGCGTTGCGGAAATTGTCCTTGGTCACCACTTGCGAGCAGCTGAAGGTGAACAGGATGCCGCCCTTCTTAATGCGCTGCAGTCCCTTCACATTGAGGCGCGTATAGCCCTTCAGGGCATTGTGGAGCGCGGCCCTGTGCTTGGCGAAGGCCGGAGGGTCGAGGATGATGAGGTCGTATTGCTGATCGTGCTCGTCGAGATACTTGAAGGCATCCTCGCAGATGGCCTCGTGGCGCGAGTCGCCGGGAAAATTGAACTCGATGTTCTCGTTAGTCAGTTCGATGGCTTTGGCGCTGCTGTCCACCGAATGCACGGCCAGAGCCTCGCCCCTCATGGCATATACGGAGAAGCCACCCGTGTAGCAGAACATGTTGAGCACGCTCTTGCCCTTGGCATAATGCTCCAGCAGCGAGCGATTCTCGCGCTGGTCAACGAAGAAGCCGGTCTTCTGGCCGCGCAGCCAGTCGATGTGAAACTTGAGTCCGTTCTCCATGGCCACGTCGTCGGCATCGCCGCCATAGATAAAACCGTTCTCCTGCCTGAGGTCGGCCTTGTAGGGCAATGTGGTCTCGCTCTTGTAATAGATATTCCGTATGGAGTCTCCCATCACCTTCCTCAATGCCTCGGCTATCTCCGTCCTGCACACGTGCATTCCCACGCTGTGGGCCTGCATCACAGCCGTGGGGCCATAGCAGTCTATCACCAGCCCGGGCAGGTTGTCGCCCTCGCCGTGCACCAAGCGATAAGTGTTGTTGGCGAGATTGCCGGCAATACCCAGCGAGAGGCGCACCTGGTAAGCCGACTCCAGCCTCTGCTGCCAGAACGCCCCATCGATTTCAATGTCGTTGAAAGAGAGTACACGCACGGCGATTGACCCTATCTGATAATGCCCCACGGCGATAAAATCGCCGCTGCGGGTGAACACCCTCACAATCTCGCCCTCGGCGATGTCCTCGTCCATCGACTGGATGGCACCGGAGAAAATCCACGGATGGAAACGCTTGAGCGATTCCTCCTTACCTTTTCTTAAATATACACTTTTATACATTATATAATTCTATAACTACTTACAAATTATATTGTAAAAACAAACTATCAGCCTTGGCTCACGTTCAGAACATCCGGCTCTATCTCGTCCAGCTCATAATCGCCCGTAGCCAAGAGGCGCTCCAGCTCCTCATACAGCTGAATGCAACACCAGGCGTCGGTGGCCGCATAGAGTGCCTGCGACTCCTTGAGCTGGCTGGCCTCCCAGTTGCTCAACCGCTGCGCCTTGCTTATCTTCTGGTGGAAGATGTTGGCATAGAGCTTCTGCAAGCTCATGTCCTTGAGACCAAACTTCTTGGCCACGTCCTGCAATTCCACGAAGAAGCCCGGCTTGAACTGAGCCCGCTTGTGCAGCTGCATCAGGTCGTCGTGCCACGAAAGCCCAACCTTCGGCACATTCTTGTCCTCCAGCAGCCGGATAATGGCCGGGGTCATGCCCGTGAGATGCAGGCGGAAGAGAAAGCAGGTGTCGTGGGTACTCACTTGCAACAAGGAAACTCGAAAACCCTGTCCCTTCTTGAAAGAGGGGCGTGTCTCCGTGTCAACTCCCAGTATCGGCTGCGCTAGCAACTCGTTTACAGCAGGTTCCGTATCTTCAGGCTTATCCACGACCACTATCTTGCCCGGAAACAAAATCCTTGGCAGATTGCCGATTGCCGCCTTGTCGAAAGTTGTGAAAATAATCTTCATTCTACTATTCATTTCATTACAAGTTGCAAAATTAGAAAAAAAAGACGAAAAAAAGAATTGTTTTCTCAATTATTTTATCTAATTTTGCAGATAATTTATTCAAAATCTAGAAAAATGGCAAGAAAAAAGACAGAGCGTAAATCCAAATCTTTTGGCGAAGCAATTGGATTACAATATATTTTCAACAACACGATTACGGATTTCTTCATCGGACTGGCATTGCTGGCCGTAGCCGTGGTCATCATCATCAGCATGATCTCATTCCTCACCACGGGAGCCTACGACCAGAGCCTGCTGGAGAACCTGCAGCCCGGAGAATGGAAGAACCAGGAGAGGGAATTCAACAACAGCTGCGGATCCTGGGGAGCCATCGCCTCCTACTGGCTCATGGCCGTCAACTTCGGCCTCCCCGCCTTCCTGCTGCCGTGCTTCATCGCCATGGTGGGCCTGCAACTGATGCACGCCTACAAGGTGAACCTGTGGAAATGGTTCTTCTGCCTGATGGTGGTGATGTTCTGGTCGTCAGTCACTTTCGCCAAGTTCATCTCCCCTCTGGTCCCCGACCTGGTGTTCAACCCCGGAGGCAAGCACGGTCTCTACGTGGTGCAGAACTTGGAAAACCTCATGGGCGCACCCGGACTCACCGCCATCCTCCTCTTCACGGCCATCGCCTTCCTCACCTATCTCACCACGGAGACCATCACCTTGATACGCAAGGCCCTCAACCCCGTAGGCTATATCACCAGCAAGGTGAAGTTTGAAATAACAAACCACAACAAGAGCAAGCAGGCCACCGAGGACATCGACCAAGCCTATGAGCAGGCAGCCAGCGGACAGGAGCAGGAGGAAGAGCCCGAGCAGCCGCGGGAAAGCGAGACGCAAGACCTGCCAATTGAGGAAGAACCCGTCCAGTCGGAGCAGCCGCAGGAGAGCCAGCTGCAAGACCAGGAACCAGCTGCGGAGGAAGCCCCGCAGCCTGCCCAGGAAGAGGCAATCAGCTTCCTGGAGCGAGAGCGCGCATTGCGGGCACAGCGGGCCATCGGCGAAGCTCTAGAGAAGACCGCCGAGGAGGCAGCAGCCAGCGAGAGCCTGGGGATGGACATATCGGTGGCTGCGGCCGACGAGAAAGCCACGGGCAACACCGTGAGCAACGCCGAGGTGCTCAACACACCCATCAACCCAAAAGAGCCCTTCACCAAGTACAAATACCCCACCCTCGACCTTCTGAAGAGATACGACGACCAGGGCGTATCCATCGACGAGGAGGAGCAGCGCGCCAACAAGAACCGCATCATCGAGGTACTGGGCTACTTCGGCGTGCAGATCAAGACCATACGGGCCACCGTGGGCCCCACCATCACGCTCTATGAGATACAACCGGCCGACGGCGTGCGCATCTCCAAAATCAAGAACCTGGAAGACGACATCGCCCTGAGCCTAGCCGCCCTCGGCATCCGCATCATCGCCCCGATACCCGGCAAGGGAACTATCGGTATCGAGGTGCCTAACGCCAAGGCCAACATCGTGAGCATGGAGAGTATCCTCAACTCGAAAAAATTCCAGGAGACCAAGATGGAGCTTCCACTGGCACTGGGCAAGACCATCACCAACGAGGTGTTCATGGTAGACCTGGCCAAGATTCCCCACCTGCTCGTGGCCGGTGCCACCGGACAGGGTAAGTCGGTCGGCCTGAACGCCATCATCACCTCCTTATTATATAAGAAGCACCCCAACGAGCTGAAGCTGGTGCTCATCGACCCGAAGAAGGTGGAGTTTAGCGTCTACTCGCGCATCACCAACAAGTTTATGGCCGCGGCCCCCGGCGAGGAAGAACCCATCATCACCGACGTGACCAAGGTGGTGCGCACGCTCAACAGCCTCTGCGTACTGATGGACAGCCGTTACGACCTGCTCAAGAAAGCCGGTGCGCGCAACATCAAGGAGTATAACCAGAAGTATATCAACCACCGGCTGAAGCTGACCGACGGCCATGAGTACATGCCTTACATCGTGGTGGTAATCGACGAGTTTGGCGACCTCATCATGACAGCGGGCAAGGAGGTAGAACTGCCCATCGCCCGCATTGCCCAGCTGGCGCGCGCCGTGGGCATCCACATGATCATCGCCACGCAGCGCCCCACCACGAGCATCATCACTGGCAACATCAAGGCCAACTTCCCGGGCCGCATCGCCTTCAAGGTGACATCGGCCATCGACTCCAAGACCATACTCGACCGCACGGGAGCCAACCAGCTGATAGGCCGGGGCGACATGCTCTATCTGAACGGAAACGAGCCCGTGCGCGTGCAGTGTGCCTTCGTAGACACGCCCGAGATTGAGCGTATCAACGAGTACATCAACAACCAGCCAGGCCCCATCGAGCCCCTGGAACTTCCCGAGCCAGCCAGCGAGGACGGAGCGGGCGGAGGCGACGGCATCAGCGCCAAGGAGCTAGACTCCCTCTTCGAGGAGGCTGCCCACGCGATCGTCATATCCCAGCAAGGCTCCACCAGCATGATACAGCGAAGGTTCAGCATCGGATACAATCGCGCCGGCCGACTGATGGACCAGATGGAGGCCGCGGGCATAGTGGGCGTGGCGCAGGGAAGCAAGCCGCGCGAAGTGCTCATCCAAGACGACAACCAGCTCAACAACCTGCTGGCGGCACTAAGAAACTCATAACATTTTTCAAAAAAGAAAGGAACAAAAAGATGATTAGAAAGATTTTCGCATTGGCTCTCATGATGATGGCTGGCGGCACAGCAGCAATAGCACAGACCGCCCAGCAAGTGCTTGACAAGACGGCAGCCGTGGTGGGCAACAAAGGCGGAGCCACGGCCAACTTCAAGATGTCGAGCACCAAGTACGGATCCACCAGCGGGTCGATCGCCATCAAAGGCAGCAAGTTCAACGCCCGTACACCTCAAGCCATCGTGTGGTACAACGGCAAGACGCAGTGGACCTATCTCAAGAAAACCAACGAGGTGAACGTGAGCACCCCCACCCAGGCCCAGCAGATGTCGATGAACCCCTACACCTTTATCAATATATACAAGACGGGCTACAAGTCGACCCTCAAGACCACAGGCGGCAACTACGTGGTGCACCTCGTGGCCAACAACCAGAAGCAGTCCATCGCCGAGATGTACATCACCATCAACAAATCCACCCACGTACCCTCGCAAGTGAAGATGCGCCAGGGCACCACCTGGAGCACCATCACCATTTCTAGCTTCAAGGCCAAGAGTGTGGCCAACAGCACCTTCACCTTCAACAGCAAGGAATGCCCAGGAGCGGAAGTAGTAGACCTTAGGTAAAAAAACGAGAAACATGATACAGGAAAAAGCATTAGAGAGACTTACCCGGAAAGGCATCAGGCCATCAGCCCAGCGTCTCGCCATCATGGACTATCTCATCCACCACCCCATTCACCCCACTATAGAGGACGTATACAACGCCCTCTGCACCAAGCTGCCCACGCTGAGCAAGACCACCGTGTACAATACCCTGCGCATGCTAAGCGAGCGCCAGGCTGCCCAGATGATCACCATCGACGACCACCGCGTTTGCTACGACGGCAACATCGAGCCCCACGTACACTTCTTCTGCAAGAAATGCGGCCGCGTGACCGACCTCTTCGGCGAACAGGCCCCCCGGCTGGCAGAGCCCAAGACCATCGACGGCAACATCGTAACCGAGCAGCAGCTCTACTACAAAGGCATCTGCCGGGAATGCGCCGAAGCGGAATAGGGATTTCCCCCGCCCTCTTTAGGAGAAATCCTTGGCTATAACCAGAAAAACGCCTTACCTTTGCACCAGAATAAATAAAACAACAGAAGTATAACTACAAAAAAACAATAAGGTTATGAAAAGAATGATTATAGCCCTTGTAGCAATGTTCATGCTGACATTCACTACAGCATCCGCAATGAGTTATGAGCAGGCTCGCCAGCAGGCCCTGTTCCTGACAGACAAGATGGCCTACGAGCTCAATCTGACCGACGACCAGTATGAGGCCGCCTACGAGGTGAACCTCGACTATCTAATGGGCATCAACACCCAGGACGAGCTCTACGGCACATACTGGCGCCAGCGCAACATAGACCTCCAATACATCTTGCTCGACTGGCAATACCAGGCATTCATGAACGCCACGTATTTCTATCGCCCACTCTACTGGGACGGCGGATTCTTCCACTTCGGCATCTACGCCCGCTATCCCCGCCGCGACTACTTCTTCTTCGGCCGTCCAGCCTTCTATGCCACCTACAGAGGCGGCCATTGCTGGAGAGTGAACGGAGGCAGAAGCTGGTATCACGGAAGGGAGTTCGGACGCCCACAGGGGGCGGGCAACCCGAGAATCGGCATGCGAGACGGATTCAACCGCGGCGACTTCGGCCGTGGAAAGACCTTCGGCAACCTGACCCGCGAGAGCAGCACCCGTACCACCGTGACACGCCCGGGGAGCTTCGGCAGCAACAACAGCCGCCCCGAGATGAACCGCTCCAACAGTACTTTCGGCAACAACAGCCGCAGCTTCGGCAGCGGCAATTCCAACAACAGCCGCAGCAACGTGTTCGGCGGCAACCGCAGCAGCGTGTTCGGCGGCAACCGCAGCAGCTTCGGCAGCGGCAATTCCAACAACAGCCGCAGCAGCTTCGGAGGAGGCAACAACGGCGGATTCACCCCTCGCTCCACAGGCTCCAGCTCATTCGGTAGTGGCCGCTCATCATTCGGCGGAGGAGGCGGCAACTCGTTCGGCGGAGGCAACAGCCGCTCCAACGGCGGCAGCTTCGGCGGCGGCAGCTTCGGCGGCGGCAGCCACAGCAATGGCGGCGGCCACTTTGGAGGCAGAAGATAAAGAGATAAAGTAAAAGATGACAGAGACCATAATTTTTCATTATGACAAGCGTAAGCTAATTAGAGAGTTAATAAGTCAAGACTGAGCCGGGAGGGAGACGAATGCATTTCGTTTCCCTCCCGCTTTTCTTTTCAAGAGGGGGCACAATCTTGAAAAATCAGCCATCTATCACCAATCTGCCACCTTTTTAAGCAATTTTTGATTAGAACTCTGCTTTTATGCACCATAATAGAGCCCCGCTTTTGATATATTGAGGAATGGAACGTGAGGTGTCTCACAACGCATGCCGACACACATAATAGAGCATCGGGAGATACCGGGAGTTTCATAGAAAGAAACTGGGAGTTTCAAACGGAGGAACCATATGCAACGATTTCAGATACGAGCTGTAACTATGACAGATAGACGTGTAACTGTGGTAGAATAATATTTTTCATCTGCCATCAATGAAACTTATTAATATATGAGTCACCCTGAGAAAAGTGCCATAAAAACAGAAGAGTACTTTTCAAGGTGGCTCATATTTCCATGTTTTTCAATCTGTACGGTTAAAAAAAATATCCTGCACACCCCGAAAGGGCGTATGAGGCTTTATTACCTTACAGATGGGGTTTTATTTGCTTTTTCCCCATACTGCCGCAGAGCGGCCAGAAGCTCCATGTTCTCCGTCTTGTTGCCGATGGTGACACGCAGGCAGCCAGCGCAAAGTTCCACTCGGGTGCGGTTCCTCACGATGATGCCCTGCCCCACCAGGTAGTCGTAGATGGCCTGGGCGTCGGTCATGCGAGCCAGGAAGAAGTTAGCGTCAGACGGGTATACCTTCTCACAGATGGGCAGGTCGGCGAAGGCGGCGGCCACCTTCGTACGCTCCTGGAGGATGATTCTCACCCACTCATCCACCTTGAACGGATCGGCTAGCATCTCCATGGCCTTCGCCTGCGTCAGGAGATTGACGTTGTAGGGATACTTCACCTTGTTGAAAATGTCGATAATCTCCTTGCTGGCGTAGGCCATGCCCAGACGCAGGGCGGCGCACCCCCAGGCCTTGCTCATCGTGTTGAGGACGATGAGGTTGGGGAAGCGGTCGAGCACCGAGCGGAAGGTCTTCTCGCCAGAGAAGTCGCTGTAGGCCTCGTCGACCACCACGATGCCATCGAAGCGGCGCAGCACCTCCACGATGGCCTCGCGGTTGATATGGTTGCCCGTGGGGTTGTTGGGACTGCATATCCACACCACCTTAGTCTGCCCGTCGCAGGCGGCAAGTAGCTTCTCGGCCGTGATTTGGAACTGCTGGTCGAGCAGCACGGGGCGATACTCCACGTCGTTGACATCGGCGCACACCCCATACATGCCGTAGGTGGGCGCGATGGCCACCACGTTGTCCACGCCAGGGCGGCAGAACACGCGGTACACCAGATCGATGGCCTCGTCCGACCCGTTGCCTAGGAATATCTTCTCGGGGGCCACTCCCTTCACCTTGCCCACCAGCTTCTTCACCTCAAGCTGCAGGGGGTCAGGATAGCGGTTGAGGGGCACATTGTAGGGGTTCTCGTTGGCGTCGAGAAACACTCGGGCGTTGCGGCCCGCAAATTCGGTACGGGCGCAGCTGTAGGGAGCCAGGTTCCAGATATTCTCCCTGCACAAGTCTTTCAAATCTTTCATATTCTCAGATAGTTAGATATTCCTAGTTGAAGTTTTCGTCGACTTCCTCCACTCTCAGCCTCATGGCGTTAGCATGGGCCTCCAGATATTCGTTCTCCGCCATCGTCACCACGGCCTTGCCGATGCTTCGGATGCCCTCCTCGGAAAGGTGCTGGAAGGTAATCTTGCGGTTGTAACTGTCCAGGTTCACGCCGTTGTAGGCCAGGGCATAGCCATGGGTGGGCAGCGTGTGATTGGTGCCGCTGGCATAGTCGCCCGCGCTCTCGCAGGCATAGTTGCCCAGGAACACGCTGCCTGCGTTTACCACCTGCTCAGCCAATATCTCGTAGTTGGCCGTGGCGATGATGAGATGCTCTGGCGCGTAGGTGTTGCAGAGGTCGACGGCCTCCTGCTCCGAGGCCACTAGAATGAACTTGGAGTTGTCCAGCGACTTCTTCGCCATCTCCTTGCGAGGCAACCGCTCAAGCTGTGCTTCAACCTCTCGCTTCACCTCCAGGAGCACCTCCTCGGACGTGGTGATAAAGAATACCTGCGAGTCAACGCCGTGCTCAGCCTGCGACAGGAGGTCGGCTGCAGCAAACACGGGGTTGGCCGTCTCGTCGGCGATTACGCACACCTCGCTGGGGCCGGCCGGCATATCGATGGCCACGTCATGGAGTGACACGCGCTGCTTGGCGGCCATCACATACTGGTTGCCGGGTCCGAAAATCTTGTACACCTTGGGCACGCTCTCCGTTCCGTAGGCCATGGCTCCTATGGCCTGCACGCCTCCGGCCTTGAATATCTTGCTCACGCCCGCTATACGGGCGGCCACGAGGATGGCTGGGTTCACCTTGCCCGCGCCATTGGGCGGCGTGCAGAGCACGATCTCCTGGCATCCGGCTATCTTGGCCGGCGTGGCGAGCATCAGCACGGTGGAGAACAAGGGGGCGGTGCCGCCCGGGATGTAGAGGCCCACCTTCTGTATGGCCACGCTCTTCTGCCAACAGCTCACGCCCGGGCAAGTCTCCACCCTGACTCCCTCAAACCTCTGGCTCTCATGGAATGCGGCAATGTTGTGATGGGCCAGCCGAAGGGCCTCCTTAAGATCTGCCGACACCAACCCCTCTGCCTCCTCTATCTCGGCCTCGCTGACGGCCAGAGAGTCGAGGCGGGCATGGTCGAACTTCTCCTCGTAACGCTTCACAGCCTCGTCGCCGTGTTTTCTCACATCGTCGAGCACGCCCTCCACGGTCGCGTTGAGCTGCGACACGTCGAGGTGGGGGCGCTTCACAATCTCGCTCCATTCTTCCCTTGCGGGATACTTGATTACCTTCATTCCTTTTCCAATTAATTTATAATGTATAATGTACAATCAATGATGCACGAAGCGATTATTGAATGTATAATATAATCTACAATGACATCAGCTTACGCCTAGAGTATCATCTTCTCGATAGGACTCACGAGGATGCCCTGTGCGCCCAGCTCCTTCAGCTTGCCGATGATTTCCCAAAAGCGCTTCTCGTCGAGCACGGTATGGACGGAGCACCATTCCTCGTCGGCCAGGGGGATGATGGTGGGGCTCTTGATGCCGGGCAGCACCTCGGTGATTTCCTTCACCCTGGCCTTCGGGGCGTTCATCATCACATACTTCTTGTCCTGCGCCGAGCGAACAGCCTCGAAGCGGAAGAGCATCTCGTTGAGGATGGCGTGCTTCTCGTCGTCCATGTTCCAGTTGCCTATAAGCAGAGCCTCGCTCTTCATCACCACCTCCACCTCGGCGAGGTTGTTGCTCACGAGCGTAGACCCGCTGCTCACGATGTCAAAGATGCCGTCGGCCAGGCCGATTCCAGGGCTTATCTCCACCGAGCCGGTGATCACATGGATGTCGGCCGAGATGCCGTTCTTCTGCATGAAATTGCGCAGGATATTGGGATACGACGTGGCTATCTTCTTGCCGTTGAACCACTGCAAGCCCGGATAGTCTACCTTCTTGGGGATGGCCAGGCTCAGACGGCACTTGCTGAAGCCCAGACGATCAATCACCTGCGCGTTCTCGCCACGCTCCATGAACTCGTTCTCGCCCACGATGCCGATGTCTGCCACGCCGGAGGCCACGCTCTGAGGGATGTCATCGTCGCGAAGATAGAGAACTTCGAGCGGGAAATTGCTTGACTGCACCAGAAGGGTGCGTTTCGAGGCACTCACCTTGATATCGGCCTCGGACAAGAGATTCATGGTGTCATCGAAGAGACGACCCTTTGATTGTACTGCTATTCGTAACATTATTATTCTTCTTTTTGTTTAAAAAACATTGCAAAAGTACACATTTTAGTTAGAATATACAAATATTTTTGTAATTTTGTAGCCGCTATGATAAATAAAGCATACTTATACGCATTATATGCGCTTTTAATGCTCGGCAGCTGCACCCAGAAGAAGGCACAGCCCGAGATGACGCCCTGGGGATCCACCGTGGGCGCCGAGGACGGCGTTGGCCCCGACGGGAGCGAGACCAAGAAGGCCGGGGTAAAGACCAAGGGACTCTCACTCGACGACATCGTGCAGAACGGAGAGCTGATTATGCTCACCGTGAACGGACCCACCACCTATTATGACTACCACAACCACGGCATGGGGCTGCAATACCTGCTCTGCGAGAAATTTGCCCAGCAGATAGGCGTATCGCTAAGGGTAGAGGAGTGCAAGGACACAACCGAAATGGTCAGCAGACTGGAGAAGGGAGAAGGCGACGTAATAGCTGTGCCACTGCCCCGCAAGCAGACCAAGGGCAACCTGCTCTTCTGCGGAGTGACACCCGACAGCACCCGCACGCAATGGGCCGTGGCGGGCGGCAACAAGAGCCTGGCCGACACGCTCAATGCATGGTTCAAACCCGAGATACTGGCGCAGACGAGGGACGAGGAGGCTTGGCTGCTCTCCAACCGGAGCATCACCCGACACACCTACTCGCCCTTCCTCAACCGCTCGAAGGGCGTGATTTCCAGATACGACCACCTCTTCCAACGATACTGTGGCACGGCGCGCATGGACTGGCGTCTGATGGCTGCGCAATGCTACCAGGAGAGCTGCTTCGACCCCGACGCGAAGTCGTGGGCCGGGGCCTGCGGACTGATGCAGATTATGCCCGCCACGGCAGCCCATTTGGGCCTGCCGCTGAGCATGATCCACGACCCGGAGGCCAACGTGGCAGCATCGGCAAAGTATATGGCCGAGCTGCAGGGCCACTTCAGCGACGTGGGCGACCCCGCCCAGCGCGCCCTCTTCGCCCTAGCATCGTACAACGGCGGTATGCACCACATCCGCGATGCCATGAGGCTGACGAAGAAGTACGGTGGAAATCCCCACGACTGGGCCAGCGTGAGGGAATACGTGCTGCGCCTATCCCAGCCGGCCTACTATGGCGATCCCGACGTGAAGTATGGCTATATGAGGGGCCAGGAGACGACGGGCTATGTGGACCGCATCCGAGCCCGGTGGGAGGAATACTGCGGCGGTGCCTCCTTCGGCAGCGGCTACCGCCCGGGGGCGAGGAGTACGGGGGACGGCAGCTTCCACGGCGCGCCAATGAAGTCGAGACGCAACTACCAGGGGAAGTATCATATATAACGAAAAAAAATCCCAAAAGAGAGAGGGTGTGTCACAAGTCCGTGACACACCCTCTCTCTTTTCTAAACTTTTTGTACATGATTTTTCACATACAACTATCTTAAAGTTTCTTAATAGAACTTGAAATAGTTACGCGCGTTGTTGTAGGAGATGTCCTCCACCATGCGCGAGAGGCTCTCCATGTCGGCGGGCAGCAAGCCCTTCTCCACGTCGTTGCCGAGGAGATTGCAGAGCAGGCGGCGGAAATATTCGTGGCGTGGGTAGCTGAGGAACGAGCGAGAGTCGGTCAGCATACCCACGAAGCGGCTCAGCAAGCCCAATACGGAGAGGGCATTCATCTGTCGAGTCATGCCGTCGAGTTGGTCGTTGAACCACCAGCCGGAGCCAAACTGTATTTTGCCAGGGCAAGAGCCATCCTGGAAGTTGCCCAACATGGTGGCTATCACCTCGTTGGCACAAGGATTCAGGGTATAGAGGATAGTGCGGGTGAGATGACCCTCCATGTTCAGCTCGTTGAGGAAGCTACTCATAGCCTTGGCGGTGGTGAACTCTCCGATGGAGTCGAAACCCGTATCGGCACCAAGCTTGTCATACATCAGTGTGTTGTTGTCGCGGATGGCACCGTAGTGGTACTGCTGAGTCCAATCGGCGGCATAATCCATCTCGGCGCATACCTTCAAGAATGCGTGCTTGTACTGGCGCACCTCAACTACAGAGAGCTGCTGGCCGCGCATAGCTTTGGCGAAAATGGTCTCTATCTGCGATTCGGTGTATGGCTCGTCGTAGAACTCCTCGATGCCATGGTCGCTCAGTTTGCATCCGTTCTCGGTGAAGAAGTCGTGGCGCTTCTGCAGGGCATCCACCATATCCTTGAACGTGGCCACGTTCATGTCGGCGGCTGCGCCCAGCTTGGCCATGTAGCCAGCGAACTCAGGTTTCTCGATGTTCATCGCCTTGTCGGGGCGCCATGCCGGAATCATCTTGATCTCGAAGCCGCTCTCGCGCGTCTGCTTGTGGAAGCGCAGGTCGTCGATGGGATCGTCGGTGGTGCAGACGCACTCCACGTGGTAGTGGCGCATCAGTCCGCGCGCACTGAACTCGGGCTGCTGCAACTTCTCATTGCACTCGTCGTAAATCTCACGCGCAGTCTTGGGGCTCAGCAGTTTGTCGATGCCAAAGGCTGTCTTAAGCTCCAGGTGAGTCCAGTGGTAGAGGGGGTTGCGGAATGTATAAGGCACGGTCTCGGCCCATTTCTCAAACTTCTCCCAATCGGTGGTGTCGGTTCCTGTACAGAAACGTTCGTCCACGCCGTTGGTGCGCATGGCACGCCACTTGTAGTGGTCACCGCCAAGCCAAAGCTCGGTGATGCTCTTAAACTTATGGTCGTCGGCCACCATCTGCGGGATGAGGTGGCAGTGGTAGTCGATGATAGGCATCTTGGCCGCATGATTGTGGAACAGCTCCTGTGCAGTGGTAGTGTCGAGCAGGAAGTTTTCATCCATAAATTGCTTCATAATCGTATAGTAGTTTTTAAATGTTTATTTCGTTCGTTGTCTTTAAATATTTGCAAAGATACGGTTTTAATCTGAATGGAGAGCATTTTTTGCGTTTTTTTTTCGATTATTTCACTCAAACGATTACGTTGGAGCCAATGCTGGGCACCTACACGATGATTCTGGTCTTGTGATAGTTCTCGCGGAATTCGCTTGGCGAGCAGCCTTTTTTCTTCTTGAAGATGCGGTTGAAGTTGCTCAGGTTGTTGAAGCCGCAGTCGAAGCCTATCTCACTGATGCTCTTGGCCGTGTCCACCAGCATACGGGCAGCGTAGCCTAGGCGCATGTCGATGATATACTCCGAGATGTTGCGGCCCGTGTGCAGCTTGAAAAAACGGCTGAAGGCACTACTGCTCATGCCGGCCAGGGAGGCCAGTTGGGGCAGGCGGAGGTCGTCCATGTAGTTTTTCGAGATATAGTCCTTCACCTTCAGGATACGGCGGCTGTCGTCCTCCACCGCCACCTTGGCGTAACTGCTGGAGGCCAGTGTGCGTGCGTCCTCGCATCTGGAGAGCTCGTAGAGGATGGAGAGGAACTGCTGTACGGCGTAGAAGCCGTCTTTCACACCGCTCAGCGTATCGAGCTTCTCATACACCTTCAGAATGGCCCTCATGGGAAAGCAGAGGCCCTTCTTGGCCTCCTGCATCATGCGAGTGATGCTGGCGTAGGGGTTGCGCCCGAAGAGCGTGTCCTCGCCCATCGAGAAGTCGAATTGGATGGTGATCTCGCGGATGTCGTCGCTTTGGCAACCATTCTGCTCCCACACGTGCTCCAGATCGGCCGAGGTGATGAGGCAGAGGTCGTAGTCGCCTATCACCTCCTGCGAGTCGCCCACGATGCGCCTCACCCCGCGGGCATTCTCCACGAAATTGAGCTCGTAAACGGAGTGGTTGTGGATGGGATAGGTGAACTCCTTCTTGTGCCTGTCGGCGATGTAGAGTACGTCCTTGCCCATCAGGGGCGTGATCTCATGGATGATTCGTCTTTCGTCTGCCATAGTCTTCTGAGTGTATTGGTCTTAATGGAAAAATCGGAAGCAGGGAAGAGTTGAGTTCCACAACCTCCCTACTCCCGAAAAAAACTTATGTATGGCTTAGATGTTCAGCGTCTTGAGGATGTCGCTCATCTTCTGCTTGGTGGCGATGCGTGTGGGCACCAGGGGCAGTCGCAGCTCGTTCTCGATGAAACCCATGTCGTTGAGCAGGGCCTTCACGCCAGCCGGGTTGCCATCCACGAAGAGCAGACTGTAAAGCTCAGTGAAGGAATGGTGAATCTTGCGCGCGGGCTCGTACTCGCCGCGGAACTCCAGACGTATCATTCGGCTGAATGCCTTGGGCAGGGCGTTGCCGATTACGGAAATCACGCCGGCCGCCCCGCTGGCTATCATGGAGAACGTGAGCGCGTCATCGCCGCTGATCACGTCGAAGTGGTCGGGCTTGTTCTTGATGATTTCGTCCACCTGCTCCAAGCTGCCGCAGGCCTCCTTCACGGCCACTACGTTGGGGAAGTCGCGGGCGATGCGGCAAGTGGTCTCGGGCTTCATATTGATGCCCGTGCGGCCCGGCACGTTGTAGAGCACGATGGGCAGCGGACTGGCCTGGGCGATGGCCTTGAAGTGCTGGTAGAGTCCCTCCTGCGAGGGCTTGTTATAGTAGGGACAGATGCTCAGAATGCCGTCGATGCCGCTCCAGTCCGAGTTCTTGATCTCGTTGACCACAGCCGCAGTGTTGTTTCCGCCGCAATATTTCAATATCTTGACGCGCCCCTTGTTCACGTCCTTCACCAGCTCGGTGATCTTGCATTTCTCCTCCTTGGTCAGGCAGGGAGCCTCGCCAGTGGTGGCGAGAATGCAGAGGAAGTCTGCGCCGTTTTCTATTTGGAACTCAACCAATCTCTTAAGAGACTGGTAATCTACCGACCCGTCGGCCTTGAAAGGAGTGATGAGGGCTATACCCAAGCCCCTGAATATGTTCTGTGCCATAAATCTATTGTTATCAAAAATCGTTGGCAAAAGTACACAATAATTGTCAATATGCAAAATAAAAACCTAGTTTTCTTTCAAGATTGTATCATTTTTGAAAATAATCTGTATTTTTATAGCATATTACACACATTTTTCGTACCTTTGCACTCGTTTTAAGGATAAAAAATTGCAATGAGATACTTCATATTCTTCGCATACGACGGCACACGTTACCACGGCTGGCAAATACAGCCCAACGCCAACTCGGTGCAGCAAGAGCTGCAGCACGCCCTTTCCACCATCCTGCGCAGGGAGACGGAGCTGACGGGGGCTGGAAGGACTGACACCGGGGTGCACGCCCGGCAAATGGCCGCCCACTTCGACACAGAGTCCCTGCCAATGGCCGCCGACCAACTGGCCTACAGGCTGAACAGGATGCTGCCGCGCGACATCTCCGTATACGAGGTGAGAGAGGTGGCACCCGAAATGCACGCCCGCTTCTCGGCCACATCGCGCACGTACCATTATTATATCCATACACGCAAGGACCCTTTCGGACGCCACTATTCCCTGTTGATGCCCTACCCTCTCAACTTCGAGAGGATGAACGAAGCGGCTGCCCACTTCCTCCAGCACGAGGACTATGCGGCCTTTTGCAAAGCGGGGGCCGACAGCAAGACCACCATCTGCCACGTGACGGCGGCCCGATGGGTACAGACATCGCCCACCACCTGGTATTTCGAGATCACTGCCAACCGGTTCCTGCGCAACATGGTGAGGGCCGTGGTGGGCACGCTCGTAGACCTAGGACGGGGAAAAATCACCATGGACCAGTTTCTCCACATCCTGCGCAACGGCACGCGCAGCGACGCCGGGGAGAGCATGCCCGGAAAGGCCCTCTTCTTGGAAAGGGTGGAATACGTTTTTAATGTATAATGTATTATTGATTGCTGACGCTGACAGAAGATTTTTCCGCCCCCATCAGCCAAAAATCAACAATCGACTATCAACACAGATTCAACATTCAAAAAAGATGTGGTTAATTTTAGCTTTTCTCTCAGCGGCTCTGCTGGGATTTTATGACGCCTTCAAAAAGAAGGCACTCTCGGGCAACGCAGTGATTCCCGTGCTCTTCCTCAACACGCTCTTCTCCTCGCTCATCTTTCTGCCCTTCATTGTGATGAGCTACACGGGCCATTCGCTCGATGGCACCATGTTTCATGTGGCCCAAGGTGGATGGGAGGTACACAAATACATTGTACTGAAGAGCTTCATCGTGCTGAGCAGCTGGATATTCGGCTACTTCGGCATGAAGCACCTACCCCTCACCATCGTGGGGCCCATCAACGCCACGCGCCCCGTGATGACGCTCATCGGGGCACTGCTCGTCTATGGCGAGGTGCTCAACCTCTATCAGTGGATAGGTGTCATCCTGGCTGTCGTCTCCTTCGCCATGCTCAGCCGCAGCGGCAAGAAGGAGGGCATCGACTTCAAGCATGACAAGTGGATCTACTTCATCGTCTTGGCCGCCGTGCTAGGGGCCATCAGCGGTCTCTACGACAAATATCTGATGGCTCCGCCCGAGAACGGTGGCGTGGGGCTGGACCGCATGATTGTGCAGAGCTGGTACAACATCTACCAGTGTTTCCTGATGGGTGCGATGCTCCTGATGATATGGTGGCCCACGAAGCAGCGCACCACGCCCTTCCACTGGCACTGGAGCATCATCTTCATCAGCATATTCCTCTCGGCCGCCGACTTCGTCTACTTCTATGCATTGAGTCTGCCGGGGGCCATGATCAGCATCGTGAGCATGATACGCCGCGGCTCGGTCGTCGTGAGCTTCCTCTTCGGAGCCGCCATCTTCCACGAGAAGAATCTCAAGGCCAAGTTCGTAGACCTGCTCCTCGTGTTGCTAGGCATGCTCTTCCTCTACTTCGGAACGAAGTAACGATGCCGATTTAAGGATATTTCGACCGTACAGGCAATAATTTTAAAGGTAAAAAAAGGGTCACCTGCAATATCCACAAGACTTTGCAGGTGACCCGTAAAAACAAATTAAATCTTTCCTACCAAATGTGCGCCCTCTTTTTCTTGTCCACGAAGAGCTTGTCGCCCTTCTTGACCTTGAAGGCATCATACCAAGCGTCCACCATCGGAAGGGCGCCGTTCACACGAGCCTCGTTGGGCGAGTGAGAGTCCACGGTCATGATATACTGCAGGTACTCTGGACGGGCGTTGCTGGCCCACACGCGGGCCCAGGCCAAGAAGAAACGCTGCTCGGGAGTAAAGCCGTCCTTGTTGCCCAGCTTGCTCGTCTTCCGTGCGTTCTGAAGCGCACGGAAGGCGATATTCAGACCGCCGTTGTCGCCGATATTCTCGCCCAATGTGAGCTGGCCGTTCACATGCTTGCCAGCTAACTCGATGCCGTCGAAGTGGGAGGCCAGAATCTTGGTGCGGGCCTCGAAATTCTTCTTGTCGGCGGAAGTCCACCAGTCGTGTTGGTTGCCCGTCTTGTCAAACTGGCTGCCCTGATCATCGAATCCATGGCTCATCTCGTGGCCGATCACACCGCCGATGGCTCCATAGTTCATCGCATCGTCGGCCGATGGGTCGAAGAACGGAGGCTGGAGGATGGCCGCCGGGAAGCATATCTCGTTGGTGGTGGGGTCGTAGTAGGCGTTGATGGTCTGTGGAGTCATGCTCCACTCCGTCTTGTCCACGGGCTTGTTCACCTTGCGGGCAATCTCGTCCTTGGTGAAAAACTCGGAGATGTTGCCCATGTTCTCATAGAGCGAGAGGCTGTCGTCCACCTGTAGTCCGGCGTAGTCCTTCCACTTGTCGGGATAGCCAATCTTCACGATAAAGTTCTCCAGCTTATCCTTGGCCTGCGCCTTGGTCTCTGCTCCCATCCAAGTGGCCTCCGAGATGCGCTGCGAGAGGGCAGTCTGCAGATTGCCCACCAGTTCGAGCATGCGCTTCTTGCTGCTCTCAGGGAAGTATTTCTCCACGTAGAGCTTGCCTATGGCCTCGCCCAACACACCGCTCACGCTGCTCACGGCGCGCTTCCATCGCGGACGGTCCTGCTGCACACCGCTCAGCGTCTTGCTCAGCTCGAAGGCCGTAGCGCGGAAGTCGTCGCTCAGCATGCCGGCTGCCCCAGATATCACCTTGATTTCGGCATAGGTCTTCAGGTCGTCGACAGAAGCCTCGGCCAGTATCTTCTCAACCTCGTGGATAGGCTCGGGCTGAGCCACGCAAATCTCCTTGAAGGCGGGAAAACCAGAGGCCAGAAACACGTTGCCCCAGTCGATGCCGGGATAATCCACCACCAGCTGGTTATAGGTCATTTTGTGATAGTTCTTGTCGATATCGCGCAGCTCCACCTGACTGTAACTGGCCTTGGCAATGCGCGTCTCGATGGCCATCACAGCTTCCATCTTCTTCAAGGCCGTGGACTCGTCGTAGCCCACCAGCTGGAAGAGTTTCATCAGATAGGTCTTGTATGCCTCGCGCACTTTCTTGGTCTGGTCGTCATCGTTGAGATAATAGTCGCGTGCACCCAGTCCCAGTCCGCCCTGGCCTAACTGCACCAGGTTGTTGGCTGCATCGCGCAGGTCGGCACCCACGCCGATGCCATACATCATGGTGCTGGCTCCGCGATAGTCGAGCTGTGCCGTAACCAGCTGATACTCTTTGCGGTCTTTAATGGACGCGATGCGCTGCAGCGTGGGCTTCAAGGGGGCGAATCCCTCCTTGTTGAGGCGCACACTGTCCATGCGCAGGTTGTAGAGCGAGCCTATCTTCTGCCCCAACGACCCCTTCTGCTGTGGCTTGGAGGCATATTCCAGAATGATGTCCTGTATGCGCTTCTGGTTTTGCTCATAGAGGTCGGTGAAGGCTCCGTTGTCGGTGTGTTCGGCGTCGAGCGGATTGTTGGCCAGCCAGTTGCCCGCTGCATAGCGGTAGAAATCGTCACCGGGCTTGACGCTCAAGTCCATGTTTGCCTTGTCGATGCCCGAGCCGAGGTCGGCTTGCTGGGCAAAAGCTGCCGTCACACCGAGTAACATAGCAGCAAAAAAAAACTTTGTTCTCATTTTCCTATATAATGTTAGAATGATTTTTTCCATCTTTCCCCGAGATCCAAATGCCCAGAAACGTGAGGAATCCGTTGAGCATCAAGAGCTCATAGCCAAACTTATACCCTGCCAGCCTCGAAACCACGGTGTCGATAGAGAAGCATACCAGCGGACTGGCCACGCATATCCAGGGCACCAGGCGGTCGTCAGCCTGTCGACGGGTCAGGAAGCCGAAGGCGAAGAGTCCCAGCAGGGGGCCGTAGGTGTAGGAGCAGAGGATATAGACGGCATCGATGACACTCGTGGAATTGACGGCCTTGAAACCAATGACGAAGAGCACAAACACCACCGCCACCAACAGATGCATGCGCTTGCGGAGCCTCTCGTCGCCCGGTCTGCCAATCACGTCTATGCAAAGGCTGGTGGTGATGGACGTGAGTGCAGAGTCGGCACTGGAGAAGCTCGCCGCCACAATACCTATGGCGAAAAATACCACCACCAGCGTACCCATCTGTCCCGACGCAGCAAACATAGGCAGCAAGTCGTCGGGAGCCTCGGGCAAGGCCACTCCCTCCTTCTGCGCCAGCATCATCAGCAACACGCCCAGGCTGAGAAAGAGCAGATTGGCAGGCACGAAGGCCACACCATAGCTGCACATATCCTTCTGCGCCTCATGCAACGTCTTGCAGGTAAGGTTCTTCTGCATCATATCCTGATCCACCCCCGTCATCACGATGACCACAAAGATGCCACTCAAGAACTGTTTCCAGAAGTTCTGACGCGACACCCAGTCGTCGAAGACGAAGATGTGCGAATGGGAATCATGGGAAATCGCAGAGAAGGCCTCGGAGGGTGACAGGCCAAGAGCACCGATCGCCTGAAAGATGATCACAATGAGAGCCACAAACATACAGAGGGTCTGAAAAGAATCGGTCCATACCAAGGTCTTGATGCCTCCCTTGCGCGTATAGAGCCAGATAAGTATCACCATAACGGGTACCGTGACCCAAAAGGGTACGCCCACATCGTCAAGCACCAACTTCTGAAGCAAGATGCATACCACGAAGAAGCGGACAGCCGCACCAGTGGTCTTGGAGAGTAGGAAAAACAATGCTCCCGTCTTGTACGACCGCTCACCTAGGCGCTGCTGCAAATAAGTGTAGATGGTGGTGAACTTATACTTGTAATAAATCGGCAAAATAAGAAAAGCCACGAGAAAATAGCCCACGATGAAGCCCAAGCACATCTGGAGATAGGTCATGTCTGACCTCATCACCATGCCCGGCACGCTGATGAAGGTGACTCCCGAAATGGATGCCCCCAACATACCGAAGGCCACCATATACCAGGGCGATTTGCGATTTGCCATATAAAATGTGTCGTTGCAGCCAGAGTTGCCCGCTGCGAAATGGCTGAAAAGGAGCAACACGCAAAAATATGCCAACATTGTTACTATGATTATCATATCTCTTTCATGTTTTAAACATATTGACCTTATACAACACAAAAGCCTTCGAGAAACACTTCTCAAAGGCTTTTGCGGTGCGTACGAGACTCGAACTCGTGACCTCCTGCGTGACAGGCAGGCATTCTA
>CAVGLH010000022.1:0-28016 GCA_963630065.1 Bacteroides fragilis
ACTTGCGCCGATGGTACTGCAATGCAATGCGGGAGAGTAGGTAGCCGCCTCCTTTTAAAGAGAGCCTCAGATTTCGAAAGATTTCTGAGGCTTTTTTTTGCGTTTATATGTTAAAATTACACTTTTGTAAGAATTTATCGTTCAAATTGTTGCTGCTTTCAATTAAATTGCTTAATTTTGCACTCGAAATTCTTTAAAGATATAATATGGGAGAACGATTTACAGAATGCTATCATTCCTGACTGATGAGAACTATATATCTACTCCCGTCATACATAATATTAATGTTGACAACATAAGTTTAATTAAATTTTTTATAAAGATGAAAAGACAGTTAACTAGTATTTTGCTCTTCTCTGCTCTTCTGATGAGTGGGGCTAGCGCCTTCGTGTCTTGTACAGATCACGATAGCGACAATGCTTACAACACTAGTGTTTCTTTGGCAGATGCTATTGCTGCACAGAAGGCTTCGTTGGAAAAAATCAATGAAGAACTGGCTAAAAAGGCAAATGCTGCTGATGTGGCCAAAGAAAAGGAAGCCATTTTGGCTCGTATCTCAGCCAACGAGGATGCTATCAAAAATTTGGATTTGAGCAACTATGTTACCTATGGTAATTTGAATGCTGCCATCGAGGCTTCTCAGGCTTACGTGGATTTGAAAAATCTCATGGTAGATGGTCTGTCTACTATTTCTGGTAGCTTGAATTCTATCTACGCAGCTGTAGAGGAATTGCGCAGCCAAGATTCTGCTGCATTTGTTAAGCTCGACAGTGCTTTGCAGGCTCAGATTGATACTCTCGGAAATAGAGCTACTTCTTTGGAGAATATGCAGTCTCAGATTAAAATGTCTTTGGACAATCTTAAGAAGTCTATAAACTATCTTGTTAACAATAATCTTTCTAGCATTGTAATCGATGCTACCGAAAATCCTGTTACTGGTGCGTGGAATGCTGCTTTCATGGGTTCTCAGTTGAACTTGGTTTCTGCATACTATGGTCGTGCAGCTGAGGGCAACCAGGCATGGGGTGTAAAGGCCGATCAGCTGCTCGGTAAAAATGGTAACGCTGGTTATATTTATGTTACTCTTAATCCAACGCAGATTGACAAGTCTTTTATTACAGAAGTCAAGTTGGTTGATAGCCAGGACAACGAGGCCAAGGGATTTAAGTTGGGCAATTTGGAGGAGACGGATAAGGTGCTGACTTATGGTTATGGTCGTGCTGGATCAGATAATGGCTTCTATGCTATTCCTGTAACTTGTGTAGATCCCGAGAATGATGACTTTAGTTTGGATAAGGATGCATTGAAGCAGGCTGCTAAAAATGTTCTCGCCAAGTTGAAGAATCCTAGCAAAACAAACCTTCAGGTTAGTCAGATTGCTTCTACTTTGTATAACAATTTCAATAACCAGTTGAAGGCTTATAAAGTGAAGGCTACCTTCTATTTGTATGATGCTTCTACTGGTAAGATGGAAAAGAAGATTGTAAAGAGTCCTGCCAGTATGGCTGCTTTTGCTGTGAAGCCAGTTTCCTACAACTTCTTGAAGGGTAACCAGAAAATCGAGAATTTGAGTCTTGACCGTTACATATTGCCTACATTGTCTGACAAGTTTGCTGGCATCAGTGCCATCGACTTCTCAAACATTATCGATCCCGACACTAATACGGAGATAGAGGTGGCCACCATTATCGCTGTTCCTGGTGTGACATTGGAACAGGATGGCAAAAATGTGAAAGTAATGAACAATGGTAACGTGATTCAGACTCTAGAGAATGCTACAATCAAGTCTTCGGCTCAGGCTGATAAGGATATCACCATTGATGTTGACGATGCAAGTGGTTCTACTACCTTGACAACCTATATTTATAAGGTGGCATTCAAGGATAATACACTGAAGGACTTGATCACTAGCATCAACGATGGTATTGCCGGCAAGCTCGGTCCTCTTAATGACGCTATTGCAACAGCCAAGACTTATACTGCCAAGTATGACAATGTAGCTTCCAAGGTAAATAGCTTGCTCAAGCGAGTTGAGAATAGTATCCATGATGTCAACAAGTTATTGCAGCCAGCTATGCTTTATGAAGGCCAGGATGGTAACTTCTACTTCGTAAGCACAGGAAGTAAGTTCGGTACAACATTCACTGGTACAGGTGCAACTACTTTGATTGCTACTTCTTACACTAACGAGTTTCTCGCTCCTGCATACAAGAAGTCTTTCTATGTGAAAGAGAGCGGTGCTGAAATTCTTGTGGACGGTAAGGTACAGAAAGAAGGTGATATTTGTCTCGGTGAAACTCGCAAGATCGTTTTCAATGCTGAGAAGGCCGGTACTTATACCGTAGTATACAAGGCTATCGATTACTCTGGCATTGAGGTAGAGAAGAATTTCTATATCACAGTAAAGTAATTTAATTATAACTAGGATAAGATTATGAAACTGAATAAAATATTACTCTCGGGAGTAGTTGCCATGGGGTGCGTAAGTGCGTCAGCCCAGGAGGCAGACAAGACCGTTGAAGTGTTCCATCCACATTGGTATGTTCAGGCACAGGTAGGCGGTCAGTACACTTTGGGTGAGATAGGTTTTGGCAAGTTGCTGTCGCCTAATGCCCAGATTGGCGTAGGTTACGAGTTCAACAAGGTGGTTGGTGCCCGTCTTTCTGTCAATGCTTGGCAGAGCAAGGCCGGCCAGACAGTGGCTGGTACAACTTACAAGTGGAAGTGGAAGTATGTGGCTCCTATGGTAGACGCTACTTTTAACCTTTCCAACCTCTTCTGTGGTTATAATGTAGACCGTGTTGTTGACTTCGGTGTGTTCGTTGGTGTTGGGGCCAACATCGCTTGGGGCAACGACGAGGCTAAGACTGCCCAGAATGCTATTCTGGCTAATGCCGGCAAGAACCTTTCTGCATACCAGATGCCATTGGAGAACCTTTGGGATGGTACAGCCACTCGCCTCACTGGCCGTGTAGGTGCCAATTTGGACTTCAAGGTTTCTGACCGCGTGAAGTTGGGCTTGGAACTTTCTGCCAATGTGTTGAATGACAAGTATAACTCAAAGAAGGCAGGTAATCCAGACTGGTATTTCAACGGTTTGGTAGGTGTGAAGGTTGCTCTCGGCAAGACTCATACCACTAAGGTGATTCCTGCTCCAAAGCCAGTTGAACGCATCGTAGAGCGTATCATCGAGAAGCCAGCTCCAGCGCCTGCACCACAGGTGCAGCAGGCAGAGGAGGAATTCCGTCGTGATATCTTCTTCAACATCGGTAGTGCCAACATCGCCTCATCACAAGTAGGCAAGATTGCTGACATCGTTTACTACATGGAGCAGCATCCTGATGCCAAGATCAAGTTGACTGGTTGTGCTGACAAGGGTACAGGTACCAACGCCATCAACAACAAGGTAGCAGCCCGTCGTGCTGAAGCTGTGTACAAGATGCTCGTTAAGAAAGGTGTCAATGCTAGCCGTATCAGCAAGGAGTCTAACGGTTCTAATTATCAGCCATACGCTGAGAACGACATGAACCGTGTGACTATTTGCATCGCTAAGTGATGGTCAATGTGTGTAGATAGAATATAAGTTTTAAATTATTATAGCCGATTTCCATCTTACTATGAGTATGTATGGAAACCGGTTATTTTTTTGATTTTTTTCAGAATGGATATGAAAAGATTTTTTTCTGTTCTGCTTCTTGCAGGTGCCTCGGTGTTCTGTGCCTATGCTCAGTTGAGTGGAGCAGGTTATTACCGGGTGAAGAATGCCAAGACTGGTAGATATATGTCGCTTCGCGATGACAAGAGCCGAGGGGTGCATGCAGCTTCAACGACTGCTGACTGCGGCGCCATGGCTACTAGCCGCCTCGACAATATCAAGTATGATCCGGGAAGTGTTTTCTATCTGGAACATATCTCTGGAGAGAGTTATAATGTAGTGGGGCAGGGCACTAGTCTCCATGATATCATCAATTATTATATTTATCTTACTCCTGTTGGTAAATACTATAAAGCTTGGCAGGAAGAAAAGGGACAGCGCGTTTGCTTGTCTGATCCTGCCGACTCCTATGAAGAGGGTTATGTGACGACCAGCAGCAATAATACCAATTGGGAGATAATTCCACTAGACGGGAGCAATGAATATATGGGCATCAAGCCAACGATGTCGGTTGGCGGCAAGCATTACGCTGCGGTTTTTGCCGGTTATCCTTTTACTTTGGATAGTGGCATGAAGGCTTATTACATTTGTAAGATAGATGAATACAGAGGGCTTGTTGTCTACAAAGAATTGACCGGCATCGTACCCGCCAAGACTCCTGTACTAATAGAGTGTAGCAGCACTGAGGTTGTAGACAACAAAGTGACGCCAGTGGTGAGCAGTCTGTCTGTGCCCAGCGACAACAAGGCGAAGGGGGTTTATTTTTGTATTGGAAATCCTTGGTCTGGCCATTTCAATTCTACTGTTTTCCAACCGGAGGGTATGCGTGTACTTTCCTTGGGCAGTGATGGAAAACTGGCTTTGACAACTTCCGAGGATTATCTTACTACAGTAGACATTGAAAAGGAAGATGAATCGGGGCAAAATCTGAGTGTCATGGCAATCTCGGCCAACAGCTGGTATCTTCCAGTTTCCAATTCAGCTCCGTCCGAGTTGAAGTTGGTTACAGAGAAGGAGTATGCCACGGGGGTGGAGAACGTCACGGCTTCCGAAGCCACCGCATATAATGTATATACCTTGGAGGGAGTGCAGGTAAGGAAAAATGCAAAAACGCTGGATGGTCTTACGAGAGGTGTTTATGTTGTGAATGGCAAGAAGATTGTAGTAGGTAACAAATGATACATGAAAGAATGAAGAAATACATGGTTGTCCTGGCTGTGGCAGTGATACCGTCTCTGGAAATTACGGCGCAGGGTAATGGAGCGATTGTCTGTGGTAAATGGCTGGACCATGTGGATGCTTCCTTGACGGTAGGTACGACGGGCGTCGGAGTGGATGTGGCACTGCCCATTAATAAGACCTTTCAGGTTAGGGCCGGATATTCGTGGATGCCCCGTTTTCATGTGACGATGAATTTCGGTGTGCAGGTGGGCGATAATGTGGAGACAGAGGAGGTGCAGAAGCAGAAGTTCAGCCGTCTTTCCGACATGTTGGAGGAATATACTGGTACCCGTGTCAGTGACAATATCGACATGGTGGGCACTCCCACCATGAACAACGTCAAGTTGCTCGTCGACGTTGCCCCCTTCCGCAACAAGAAGTGGCATATCACCGCTGGTTTTTACTATGGGGGAGCTAAGATTGCGAAGGCTGAGAATGCCGTGTATGACGGAACATCGCTTGTAGCGGTGAGCATGTATAACAATCTGTATGAGCGTGTGAAGAACTCGTATGAGAACTTTGTGCCCTATATGAGTGTGGGCGGACAGAGTTTGTATGCCGGCAAAGAATTTTACGACAAGTTCATGCAATATGGACGCATGGGAGTGAACATGGGAGTATTGGAAGACGGATCTCGTTTCCGTTTGGAACCCGATGCCAACAACAATGTTTCGGCCACCATCAAGGTGAATCGCTTCAAGCCCTATCTGGGGTTTGGTTATGGTGGCCGTCTCTTCAAGAACGTCGATAAATATTACGTTTCGTTCGATGCCGGAGTCTTGTTCTGGGGAGGTACTCCAACGATAAGGACCAACGACATCCAGAGGGTGAAATTCACCGCCAACGAAGACAACACGGAAGCCGTGAAGAATGTGACCATAGAACCTGGCGTAGACCTTGCGAATGACGTGACCGACGTGCCTGGCAAGGTGGGATCCTACGTGAGGTTTTTCAAAGTTTTCAAGGTCTATCCAGTCGTAGAACTCCGTCTGACGCGCCGAATCTTCGTGAAATAAGGGAAATAATGGTCTACAAATGAGAGATTTTAGTGATTTTTACATAAAAAATTATTTTATCTCAAAAAATATTTGTAACTTTGCAGCCCGAAACAATATAGATTATATTGAGTATGTGTAACATAGATTCGTTTAAGATTGATTTGAAAGCTTTGCCCCAGGGGAGAACCTTGATGGAGTTTAAGCTTGACGATTCATACTTTGAGACAATCGATGCTCCTGACGTGAACAGGGGAGAACTGACGGCCAGCCTGTCCATCGACAGGACGGACGACTTCTTTGAGCTCAACTTTCACACGGAAGGAATGGTTCACATACCTTGCGACATCTGTCTGGAAGACATGGAGCAATCCATCGAGAGTGATGACAGACTCGTCGTGAAACTTGGAGAAGAGAACTCAGAGGACGATGACCTGGTGACTGTGGCCGAGAACGAAGGAATGCTCGATGTCGCTTGGTTCATCTATGAATTCATAGAACTTCAGATTCCTATCAAGCATGTGCATGCACCTGGAAAATGTAACCCTGCTATGATTGAAATGCTCAAGAAGCATTCTGCCGCCCGAAGCGGTGAGGAAGAAGAGGAGACGATGGATCCACGCTGGGCCGCTCTACTTAAACTTAAATAATAAAATAGTAAAATTTTAAACATTTAAAAAATTATGGCACATCCTAAAAGAAGACAGTCAAAGACACGTACACTTAAGAGAAGAACTCATGATAAGGCAGTAGCTCCTACATTGGCAGTTTGCCCTAACTGTGGTGCATACTATGTTTACCACACTGTTTGCCCCACTTGCGGTTACTATCGTGGCAAGGTCGCAATCGTTAAGGAAGCAGCAGAATAATGGGTAAAATCAATGCTGTAATCACAGGTATCGGTGGCTATGTGCCCGACTACATCCTCAACAACGAGGAGTTGTCGCGCATGGTTGATACCAACGACGAGTGGATTACCACTCGTGTGGGTATCAAGGAACGCCGCATCCTTACCGAGGAAGGTCTTGGAACCAGTTATCTGGCAAGAAAGGCCGCAAAGCAGCTGATTCAGAAGACAGGCGTAGACCCGGATACAATTGATGCACTGATTGTTACCACTACGACACCCGACTACAAGTTCCCTTCTACAGCATCTATTGTCCTCGGAAAACTCGGACTGAAGAATGCGTTCGCTTTCGATTTCTCTGCAGCTTGCTGTGGATTCCTGTACACGCTTGATGTTGCTGCAAGCATGATTCAGAGTGGCAGGTACAAGAAAATCATTGTGATTGGTGCTGACAAGATGTCTTCACTCGTAGACTATACGGACCGTGCTACTTGTGTGCTCTTCGGAGACGGAGCCGGTGCGGTGCTCGTAGAGGCAACGGAAGAGGAAAACGTAGGTGTACAGAATTCCTATCTTCGTACCGATGGACAAGGTTTGCCCTTCCTCCATATGAAGGCGGGCGGATCTGTTTGCCCTCCATCTCACTTTACCGTTTCCAATCGTCTGCACTATCTTTATCAGGAGGGACGTACTGTATTCCGCTATGCGGTGACAGATATGAGTAACGACGTGATGAAGATTCTTGAGATGAACAATCTCACTGCTGATGATGTGAACTGGGTGATTCCTCACGAGGCCAACCTCAGAATTATCGAGGCAGTGACCAAGCGAGCAGGTATTCCTATCGACAAGGTGGTGGTCAACATCGACCATTATGGCAATACCAGTGCCGCCACCATTCCGTTGGCACTTTGGGATGCCGAGAGCAAGTTGAAGAAGGGCGATAATGTCATCTTCACTGCGTTTGGAGCAGGTTTCGTTCACGGAGCATCCTACTACAAGTGGGCATACGATGGCGCGGCTTTCGGTAAATAAAGATTATTTTTTAATATACACATATAAAAAACGCATCTTTCTTATTACTCATAAGGGATGCGTTTTTTTAGCTTAAAATCCATAGGCAATATGCACAAGGCAGGTTTTGTAAATATCGTGGGAAATCCCAACGTGGGCAAGAGTACGTTGATGAACCAATTGGTGGGTGAACGTATCAGCATAGCTACGTTCAAGGCGCAGACCACCCGTCACCGCATCATGGGCATCGTCAACACCGATGACATGCAAATCGTGTTCTCCGATACTCCAGGCGTTCTGAAACCCAATTACAAGATGCAGGAGATGATGCTAGCATTCTCCGAGAGTGCCTTGGCCGATGCAGACATTCTGCTGTACGTGACAGACGTGGTTGAGAATCCCGAAAAAAATGTGGACTTTCTGGAAAAGGTGAGAAAGATGACTATCCCCGTACTTCTGCTGGTCAACAAGATTGACGAGAGCGACCAGAAGAAGTTGGGGGATATCGTGGAAAAGTGGCATTCTTTGTTGCCCAACGCAGAGATTCTCCCCATTTCTGCCAAGAACAAGTTTGGAGTGGATATGCTCCTGCGGCGCATCAAGGATTTGCTGCCAGAGTCTCCTGCCTTTTTCGACAAGGATCAGTTGACCGACAAACCGGCTCGTTTCTTTGTGTCGGAGATTATCCGCGAGAAGATTTTGCTCTATTACGACAAGGAAATTCCATATTCCGTAGAGGTGCGTGTGGAGCGATTCAAGGAGGATGACAACCGCATTCACATCAATGCCGTCATCTACGTGGAGCGCGATTCCCAAAAGGGCATTATCATCGGCCATCAGGGAGTAGCGTTGAAAAAAGTGAACACAGAGAGCCGCAAGGCTCTGGAAAAATTTTTCGGAAAGAAAATCTTTCTGGAGACATTCGTGAAAGTAGACAAGGATTGGCGCAGTTCGCAGCGCGAGCTGGACGCCTTTGGATATAACCCTGAATAAGACTAGGAGGAAAAGAATACTATTATGGCAAATTTAGTAGCAATCGTAGGTCGCCCCAATGTGGGAAAATCTACACTATTCAATCGTTTGACCCAATCGCGCCGTGCCATCGTCAGTGATACCGCTGGCACCACCCGCGACCGTCAGTATGGCAAGTGCAGCTGGAATGGAAGGGAATTCTCGGTGGTGGATACCGGTGGTTGGGTCGTGAAATCTGACGACATATTTGAGGATGCCATCCGCAAGCAGGTGTTGGTGGCTACCGAGGAGGCCGACTTGGTGCTCTTTTTGGTGGATGTGAACACGGGCTTGACCGACTGGGATGAGGATGTGGCGCTGATTTTGCGTCGCGCCAAACTGCCTGTCGTCTTGGTGGCCAATAAGGTGGATAACAGCGCGGAGTACTATGAGGCTGCGGAGTTCTATAAGTTGGGCTTGGGTGATCCCCAGTGCATAAGTGCTGCTACAGGTGGCGGTACGGGCGACTTGCTCGACCTGATATTGGACAAGCTGCAGGATAATCCCGAGGAGAGCATCGAGGAGGATATTCCCCGTTTCGCCGTGGTGGGCCGTCCCAACGCCGGCAAGAGCAGTATCATCAATGCCTTCATCGGTGAGGACAGAAACATCGTAACGGAAATTGCCGGTACCACTCGCGACAGTATTTATACCCGTTACGACAAGTTCGGCTTCGATTTCTATTTGGTTGATACCGCCGGTATCCGTCGCAAAAACAAAGTGAGTGAAGACTTGGAGTTCTATTCCGTGATGCGATCTATCCGTGCCATTGAGAACAGTGACGTGTGCATTCTGATGCTCGATGCCACCCGTGGTATCGAGACCCAGGATATGAACATCTTTCAGCTGATTCAGAAGAACAACAAGAGTCTGGTGGTTGTGGTCAACAAGTGGGACTTGGTGGAGGACAAAAACCAGAAGGTGATCGACACCTTCGAGAATGCCATCCGCCAACGTATGGCCCCATTCGTCGACTTCCCCATCATCTTTGCCTCGGCACTGACCAAGCAGCGTATTTTCAAGGTGCTGGAGACGGCTAAGGAGGTGTATCAGAACCGCAAGGCCCACATCGGAACTTCCAAACTCAATGAGGTGATGCTGCCCATCATTGAAGCCTATCCACCGCAGAGCGTAAAGGGCAAGTATATCAAGATCAAGTACTGCACCCAGTTGCCCAACACGACGATACCTTCGTTTGTGTTCTATGCCAACTTGCCGCAGTATGTGAAGGAGAACTATCGACGCTTCCTGGAAAACAAGATTCGTGAGAATTGGTCGCTCCATGGTTGTCCAATCAACGTATTTATCCGTCAGAAGTAAATGAGAAAACTATTGCTTTACGTGATATTAGGTATGGGGTTGGGACTCTCTTCTTGCAAGGAGGAAGGTCCCGACCCCGGCTATTTTGCAGGCATCGCCGCTAAGGGTTACTACGACTTGCTTCTGGAGGGGAAATACGAGGCGTATGTGGCGGGCTTCAACCAATCTTGTAGCATCCCGAAGGGCTATCACGACCAGCTTGTGCTCAATGCGCAGATGTTTGTGGAGCAACAACAGAACGAACGTCAGGGTATGAAATACGTAGAAGTACTCAAGGCTTATGCCGATACAACCCGTCATGTGGCGGATGTGTTTCTGCAGATGGCTTATGGCGACAGTACCAAGGAGCAGATTGTTGTTCCGATGGTGGAAGTGAAGGGGGAATGGAAAATGAGATGATATATACTAAAAAGCACCTGCCAAATCAGCAGGTGCTTTTTAGTATATATCATCTCATTTGTCAGATGGAATCTTTGGCTTTTCTCGTTTCCACATCTTTTACCTTTCTGAACAAGTCGGAGGCAAAGACGAGGTCGTTGAGCTGTTCGTTGGTGGCACTCATCACTTGGTCTTTGTTGCCTTGCCATTCCTTGTGTCCTTGGCAGATGAAGCAGATGTTCTCGCCGATGCCCATCACGGAGTTCATGTCGTGGGTGTTGATGATGGTAGTCATATTGTAGTCTTTCGTGATGCCTGAGAGCAACTGGTCTATGACCAACGAGGTCTTGGGGTCGAGTCCGGAGTTGGGCTCGTCGCAAAACAGATACTTGGGGTTCAGTACGATGGCCCGTGCGATGGCTACTCGTTTCTGCATACCGCCGGAAATCTCACCGGGGTATTTCTTCTGGGCCTCAATCAAGTTGACGCGGTCGAGACATTCTTGTGCCCGTTTTATGCGTTCGTTTAAGTTCATGTTGGAGAACATGTCGAGGGGGAACATTACATTCTCCAATACGTTGAGCGAGTCGAAGAGAGCCGCGCTTTGGAAAATCATACCCATCTCGCGTCGCATCATCACCTTCTCCTTCTTGCTCATTTGCACGAAGTCTCGGTTGTCGTACAACACTTGGCCGTGCGTGGGGTCGAGCAGTCCGACGAGGTTTTTCATCAGTACGGTCTTTCCCGATCCGCTTTGTCCGATGATGAGATTGGTCTTTCCCGTCTCAAATACGACGTTGATATTGTCGAGGACAGTCTTGTCTCCGAAGGTCTTGGTTAAATTTCTTACTTCTATCATAGTCTACGAGAGAATTTGGGTGAGGAATACGTCTGAGAACAGGATTAGCACGCTGGAGCATACAACGGCATCGGTGGATGACTTGCCCACTTCCACCGAACCGCCTTCCACTGTGTATCCGCAGTAAGAAGACACGCTGGCGATGATGAAGGCGAAGAAGAGGCTCTTGACGATGCTCATCCACACAAACCACTGCTTGAAGCTGTGCTGCAGACCCATGGTCAGGTCGTCGGGAGGAAGGATGTGGCCCACATAGGCCGTTCCGTATGCTCCCACGATACCCATCGCCGAACTGAAGATGACCAGGAAGGGCATGATGGTGACCAGTCCCATGATTTTGGGCAGAATCAGATAGCTGGCAGAGTTGACGCCCATGATGTCAAGGGCATCGATCTGCTGCGTGACGCGCATCGTGCCCAGCTCGGAAGCGATGTTGGAACCCACCTTTCCCGCCAGGATGAGACACATGATGCTCGATGAAAATTCCAGGAGCATAATCTCGCGGGTGGTGTAGCCCGACACCCATCTGGGCATCCAGGGACTCTGGATGTTGAGTTTCATCTGTATACAGATTACTGCACCGATGAAGAACGAGATGAGCAACACGATGCCGATGGAGTCTACGCCAAGTTGCGACATCTCTTTCACGTATTGTTTAAAGAACATGCGCATGCGTTCCGGGCGCGAGAAAGAACGCCCCATCAATATGAGATATTTACCGAAGGTGGTAAGCCATTTTTCTATTACCATACTTGTAATTTACTGAATTATGATGCAAAAGTAACCAAAATCCTCTAAAAAACTGCAATATTAAGAATAGTTTTTGTTTTTTAAAGTGATATTTCCACCTTTTTTCGTATTTTTGCAACCAAATTAGCTAATTATGGATGAAAATATCGGTATAGAGCAGCAACCGGAACAGGAACGTTTGGTGCTGCGTACGGAAGGCTTGGTGAAACGCTATGGCAAGCGAACGGTGGCCAATGGCGTTTCCATCAATGTGAAACAAGGGGAAATCGTGGGGCTGCTGGGACCGAACGGTGCCGGCAAGACCACGTCTTTTTATATGACAACCGGATTGGTGGTGCCCAACGAAGGGCATGTGTACCTCGGTGACAAGGAAATAACAGGTTATCCCGTCTATAAGCGTGCGCGTGCTGGCATCGGCTACCTGCCGCAGGAGGCGAGCGTTTTTCGCAAGATGAGCGTGGAGAACAACATCATGTCGGTGCTGGAGATGACTGGCAAGCCGCGCAGTTATCAGTTGGAGAAACTTGAGGGGCTTATCAACGACTTCGACCTTCAGAAGGTGCGCAAGAACCTGGGAGACCAACTGTCCGGTGGTGAGCGTCGCCGTGTGGAGATAGCCCGTTGTCTGGCCAACGACCCCAAGTTTATCATGCTCGACGAGCCTTTTGCCGGTGTAGACCCTATCCAGGTGGAGGAAATACAGCACATCGTGTGGAAATTGAAGTACCGCAACATCGGCATTTTGATTACAGACCATAATGTGGACGAGACGCTTACCATCACCGACAGGGCCTACCTTTTGTTCGAAGGCCGTATCTTGTTCCAGGGAACCCCGGAGGAGTTGGCCGACAACAAAGTGGTGAAGGAAAAGTATCTCACCACCAGTTTTGTGCTTCGCAAGAAAGACTTCCAATTGCTCGACGAGCAGAAAAAGGAGCGCAAAGAGGCCGAATAAGGTTAAAAAAACAAATTTTTCTCATATATATTAGGTATCTCCATTAAAAATGCGTAATTTTGCAAGCCGATTGTGTGACTCGGCAGAGAGCGCAATGGAATAAACAAACAATTGGTTGATGAAAAATAATTGAATCATAAATAAATAATAAACATCAAGATGAAAATTTCATTTGAAAATCCAGACAAGATCAATGGTCTTTTGACCCTCGTCGTTGAGGAGGATGATTACAAAAAGGATGTCGAGAAGACGCTGAAAGATTATCGTAAGAAAGCCAATGTTCCTGGTTTCCGTCCTGGTCAGGCTCCCATGGGCATGATCAAGCGCCAGTTTGGTCCTTCTGTTAAGATGGAGGCCATCAACAAGATCGTTGGTGAGAACATCTACAAGTATGTGCAGGACAACAATATCCAGATGCTGGGCGAGCCTCTCCCATCAGAGAAGCAGGAGCCAGTGGACATTGAGAAAGGCACAGAGTACACTTTCATGTTCGACATCGCTGTAGCTCCCGAGATGAAGGTTTCCATCACAGGCCGTGATAAGGTGGATTATTATAATATCACTGTAGGCGACAACATCCTCGACCAGCAGGTGGAGATGTACGCACAGCGCGCCGGAAAGTATGAGAAGGGCGAGAGCTATGAGGAGAACGACCTCTTGAAGGGCGACATCCGCGAGCTCGACGAGAATGGCAATACCAAGGAAGGCGGTATTACCGTGGAGGGTGCCATCTTGATGCCTAGTTATATCAAGGTAGACGACCAGAAGAATCTCTTCAATGGTGCCAAGGTGGGCGATATTATCGCTTTCAACCCCAAGAAGGCTTATCCAGAGAACGACACCGAGGTTTCCTCTCTCTTGAAGATTGACCGTGAGGCTGTGAAGGACTTGGAGTCAGACTTCAGCTTCCAGGTGATGGAGATTCAGCGCTTCGTGAAGCACGCCATCGACGAGGAACTCTTCAAGCAGGTGTTTGGCGAGGATACCGACGTGAAGGACGAGGCTGCCTTCCGCGCTAAGATTGCCGAGGGTTTGCAGGAGCAGTTGGTTAACGACTCTGATTACAAGTTCATCCTCGACCTCCGCGAGCACTGCGAGAAGAAGGTGGGCAACTTGGTTTACCCCGACGCACTCTTGAAGCGCATCATGCTTGCCAAGAACCAGAACAAGGGAGAGGACTTCGTGGAGAAGAACTACGAGGAGAGCATCAAGGAGTTGACTTGGCATCTCATCAAGGAGCAGCTCATCAAGGACCAGAACGTCAAGGTGGAGCAGGAAGACATCAAGACTGCAGCTAAGGAGGCCGCCCGTGCCCAGTTTGCTCAGTATGGTATGACCAATCTCCCCGAAGAGTATGTTGAGAACTATGCCAACGAAATCATGAAGAAACAGGAGGCTGTTGACGCCTTGGTTGAGCGCGCCGTTGACAACAAGTTGGCTGCCGCCTACAAGAGCGTTGTGAAGCTCAATGAGAAGGAGATTTCTGTAGAGGATTTCAACAAGATGATGCAGGAATAACATTTTTTTGAAAAAAAACTTCAAATAATTCGAGGTTATCGACTTTTTTTATTATCTTTGTTCCGCAGAACGAGAAATAGAGGTCGATAACCTCTTTTTCGTCTTGTTTTTTGTCTTGAAAAATAGAAGAAAAAGTAATAGATATGAATGATTTTAGAAAGTATGCTACCAAGCATCTCGGTATGAACGGAATGGTGCTCGATGATGTCATTAAGTCGCAGGCCCAGTATATGAACCCTTATATCTTGGAGGAACGCCAGCTCAACGTGACGCAGATGGATGTGTTCTCTCGTTTGATGATGGACCGCATCATCTTCCTGGGCACCGAAATAGACGATTACACCGCCAATACCTTGCAGGCTCAATTGCTCTATCTTGACTCTGTGGATAATGGTAAGGATATTTCCATCTATCTCAACAGTCCCGGCGGTAGTGTTACCGCAGGTCTGGGCATCTATGACACTATGCAGTTCATCTCCAGCGACGTGGCCACAATCTGTACGGGTATGGCTGCATCCATGGCTGCCGTGCTGCTCGTGTCCGGACAGGAAGGCAAGCGCTCAGCTCTGCCTCATAGCCGCGTGATGATTCATCAGCCTCTGGGCGGTGTACAGGGACAGGCTTCTGACATCGAGATCGAGGCCCGTGAGATTTTGAAGATGAAAAAGGAACTCTATACTATCATTTCCGAACATTCACATACTCCTTATGACAAGGTATGGGCCGATAGCGACCGCAACTATTGGATGACAGCCGAGGAGGCCAAGGAATATGGTATGGTGGATTCAGTCTTGATTCGTAAGTAAATATTATTGATTTGTAATTATGCCAAAGAAAGTTTGTAGCTTCTGTGGAAGAAGCGAGTCGGAGGTCAGACTGTTGATTACGGGTGTCAATGGCTTTATTTGCGCTGAGTGCGCCAAGCAGGCATATGAGATTGTGCAGTCTACAGGAGTGTTGAACCTCACCGACGGAAAAGGGGAAAAGTTCGCCCCTCGTGCAGTGCCCAAACCCATGGAAATCAAGAAACTTCTCGATGAGTACGTCATCGGGCAAGATCAGGCAAAGCGCAGTCTGGCGGTAGCCGTATACAACCATTACAAGCGTTTGCAGCAACCTGTAGACAAGGATGGTGTGGAAATCGAGAAGAGCAACATTATCATGGTGGGAAGCACTGGTACGGGCAAGACTTTGTTGGCGCGCACCATTGCCAAGATGCTGGATGTGCCGTTTACCATCGTGGATGCCACTGTATTTACAGAGGCTGGATATGTAGGCGAGGATGTGGAGAGTATTCTCTCACGTCTGCTTCAAGTGGCCGACTATGATGTGGCTGCCGCCGAGCGCGGCATCGTGTTTATCGATGAAATCGACAAGATTGCCCGCAAGAGCGACAATCCGTCCATCACCCGCGACGTGAGTGGAGAAGGTGTGCAGCAGGGACTGCTGAAACTTCTTGAGGGCACGATGGTTAATGTGCCGCCAAAGGGAGGACGCAAGCACCCGGACCAAGACTATATCCATGTAGACACCAAGAACATCCTCTTTATCTGTGGAGGCGCGTTCGACGGTATTGAGAGAAAGATTGCACAGCGCCTGAATACGCATGTGGTGGGATACAACTCTGTGCAGAACGTGGCTAAGATTGACAAGAAGGACTTGATGAAATACATCCTTCCCCAGGACTTGAAGTCGTTTGGACTGATACCGGAGATTATCGGCCGTCTGCCCGTGCTCACCTATCTCAACCCGCTGGATCGTGACGCTTTGCGCAAGATTTTGGTGGAGCCCAAAAACTCCATTGTCAAGCAGTATGGCAAGCTGTTCGAAATGGACGGCATCCGGTTGGATATTGATGAGGCGGCCTTGGACTACATCGTAGACAAAGCTGTTGAATACAAGCTGGGAGCCCGCGGACTTCGGTCGATTGTGGAGGCGGTGATGATGGATGCCATGTTTGAGGTGCCGTCAGAGAAAGTGAAGACGTTTACCGTGACGCTCGACTATGCCAAGAAACAATTGGAGAAATCCCATCTTGGACAGTTGGAGGAAAGTGCATAAGTCTGTTGGTTACAACAGACTTATGGCTACCATTTGAGACGTATATATAATATAATAATAGGTGGATATGACAGAACAGGTTAATCTTACAGAACAGTTGAAGTATTATTTTGGTTTCGATTCTTTCAAGGGCGAACAGGAGACGATCATCAAGAATCTGATGGCCGGAAATGATACTTTTGTGTTGATGCCAACCGGTGGAGGTAAGAGTTTGTGTTACCAGTTGCCCTCGCTCATCATGGATGGCACAGCCATCGTTATCTCTCCCTTGATTGCCCTTATGAAGAACCAGGTGGATGTGATCAACGGGTTGAGCGAAAGCGACGGAGTGGCTCATTATCTGAATTCCTCTCTTAACAAGTCGGCCATAGAGAAGGTGAAAAACGACATCTTGAGCGGTAAGACCAAACTGTTGTATGTTGCGCCGGAATCTTTGACCAAGGAGGACAACGTGGAGTTTCTCAAGACCGTGACGATTTCTTTCTATGCCATCGACGAGGCGCATTGTATCTCGGAGTGGGGACATGACTTCCGCCCCGAGTACCGTCGTATCCGTCCTATTATCAACGAGATAGGCAATGCTCCTGTCATTGCGCTCACGGCCACGGCTACCGACAAGGTGCGTACCGATATAAAGAAGAGCCTGGGCATCGTGAATGCCACTGAGTTCAAAAGCTCGTTCAATCGCCCCAACTTGTATTACGAGGTGAGGGCCAAGCATAATGATGTGGACCGCCAGATTATCATGTTCATCCGTCAGCACAAGGGAAAGAGTGGCATCATCTATTGCCTTTCGAGAAAGAAGGTGGAGGAACTTGCCGAGGTTCTGAAGGCCAACGACATCAAGGCTGCGCCTTATCATGCTGGCTTGGACTCGTCCACACGTTCGCAGACACAGGACGATTTCCTCATGGAACGCATCGATGTGATTGTGGCCACCATAGCCTTTGGTATGGGCATCGATAAACCCGACGTGCGGTTTGTGATTCATTACGACATCCCCAAGAGCTTGGAGGGGTATTATCAGGAAACTGGCAGGGCTGGGCGCGACGGAGGCGAAGGCATCTGTGTGGCTTTCTATGCCCGTAAGGACTTGAGAAAGCTTGAGAAATTCATGGAGAACAAGCCGGTGGCCGAGCAGGACATTGGGCGTCAGCTCCTGCAGGAGACATCGGCTTATGCGGAGTCTTCCGTATGCCGTCGCAAGATGTTGCTCCATTATTTCGGTGAGGAATACACGCAGGAAAACTGCTGTAATTGCGACAACTGTCTGCACCCGACGGAAAAGATTGAGGCGCAAGACAGTTTGGTGGTGATTCTGGAGGCCGTGGCTGCGGTGAAGGAGAATTTCCGCCAGGAGTATCTGATAGATTTCGTCAAAGGCCGCGCCACCGACGACATCGTGTCTCACAAGCACGACGAGCTGGAGAAGTTTGGTGCTGGCGAGGATATGGACCCGAAACTGTGGAACCCAGTGATTCGCCAGGCCTTGATAGCAGGCTATCTGAAGAAGGACGTGGAGAACTACGGTCTTTTAAAACTTACCGCTGCCGGCCGTCGTTTCATGGCCCATCCGCAGTCGTTTATGATTGTGGCCGACAAGGAATTCCGGGATGACTTTGGCGAGGGTATGGGTAACGAGGCCAACACGGGTGCCTTGGATCCTACGCTTTTTTCTATGTTGAAGGATATGCGCAAGAGTGTGGCCGCCAAGCACAAGTTGCCTCCTTACGTCGTCTTCCAGGATGTTTCACTGGAGCAGATGGCCACAATGTTCCCCGGCGACCTGCAGGAATTGCAGAACATCCAGGGCATTGGTGCCGGTAAGGCGAAGAGATATGGAAAGGAGTTCTGCAATCTTATCAACAAGTATTGCGAGGAGAACATGATAGAGCGGCCCGAAGAGCTGCGGGTGAAGACTATTGCCAAGAAGTCGATGCTGAAAGTGAGCATCATTCAGAGCATCGACCGCCAGATAGACCTCGACGACCTGGCCGAGGCCAAGGGACTCGATTTCTCCGATTTGCTCGACGAGATAGAGGCAATCGTCTACAGCGGCACCAAGTTGAACATCGACTATTTCATAGAAGAAGTGGTGGACGACGACCATGTTGACGACATCTACGACTATTTCATGGAGAGCGAGACCGATGATTTGGAAAAGGCGCAGGACGAGTTGGGCCCCGACTACAATGAAGACGAGATAAGGCTCATAAGAATCAAGTTTTTGTCCGAACAAGCCAACTAATCACGTTAAATAGCATTAATAAGGTGAGAATTTCGTAAAAAGCAGTTCTTATATGAAATATTATTGCTAAATTTGCACGCAATAAATTTTTAAAGGTTACATTATGTCATCATTTGTTGCAGAAAAAATTGTGATGGACGGACTCACTTACGACGATGTCCTGTTGATTCCTGCTTATTCAGAGGTACTGCCCAAAGAGGTAGAGTTGAAAACCAAGTTCTCGCGCAACATCGAGCTGAACGTCCCATTTGTGACAGCTGCGATGGATACTGTCACGGAGGCTTCCATGGCCATTGCCATTGCCCGCGAAGGCGGTATCGGTGTCATCCACAAGAACATGACTATCGAGGAGCAAGCTCGTCAGGTGGCTATTGTGAAGCGTGCGGAAAATGGTATGATTTACGACCCTGTCACCATTCGCCGTGGCAGTACGGTGAAGGATGCGCTTGACATGATGCACGATTATCATATCGGCGGTATCCCAGTGGTTGACGATGAGAATCATCTCGTAGGTATCGTCACCAACCGTGACCTCCGTTTCGAGCGCCACATGGACAAGAAGATTGATGAGGTGATGACCAGTGAGAATTTGGTTACCACCCACATCCAGACCGACTTGGTGGCTGCCGCCGCCATCCTTCAGGAGAATAAGATTGAGAAGCTTCCCGTGGTTGACAATGACAATCACTTGGTGGGTCTGATTACTTACAAGGACATTACCAAGGCCAAGGACAAGCCAATGGCGTGCAAGGACGCAAAGGGGCGTCTTCGTGTGGCAGCTGGCGTTGGTGTCACTGCTGACACGCTCGACCGTGCCCGTGCCTTGGTTGAGGCTGGTGCCGATGCCATTGTTATCGATACGGCTCATGGTCATTCCAAAGGTGTCGTTGACAAGTTGAAGCAGGTGAAGGCAGCTTTCCCCGAGGTGGATGTCGTGGTAGGTAATGTGGCTACCGGCGAGGCTGCCAAGTATTTGGTGGAGAATGGTGCCGACGGTGTGAAGGTGGGTATTGGGCCCGGTTCTATCTGTACCACTCGTGTGGTGGCAGGTGTCGGTGTTCCTCAGTTGAGTGCTGTCTATGATGTTTACTCTGCCCTGAAGGGTACCGACGTGCCATTGATTGCCGATGGCGGTCTGCGCTATTCGGGCGATGTGGTGAAGGCGTTGGCTGCCGGTGGCAGTTGCGTGATGATCGGATCGCTCGTGGCCGGTACCGAGGAGAGTCCTGGCGACACCATCATCTTCAACGGTCGTAAGTTCAAGAGCTATCGTGGTATGGGGTCTCTGGAGGCTATGGAGCAGAAGAACGGTTCCAAAGACCGTTATTTCCAGAGCGACACCAAGGATGTGAAGAAACTCGTGCCGGAGGGTATTGCAGGTCGTGTGCCTTACAAGGGAACGGTGCAGGAGGTTATCTATCAGCTCATCGGTGGTTTGCGCTCGGGCATGGGCTATTGTGGTGCAGCCGACATCGAGAAGTTGCACGGTGCCAAGTTCGCCCGCATCACTAATGCCGGTGTGCTGGAGAGCCATCCCCACGACATCACGATTACCAGTGAGGCTCCCAACTACAGCCGTCGTCCGGAATGATTCAGACAGATTTGACATGAAATTATATACTCTTTTAGCGGCAATGCTCCTTTCCGGGAGCATTGCTTTTGCTCAAAGCAGCCCTACGCTCATGACCATCGGAGAGCATCCCGTGAGTAAGGCTGAGTTCGAGCAGTATTATCATAGGAATCTTCCTGTCGATGGTGAAGGTAAAACTACGGTTTCCGAGTTTGCCTGCAAGTTTGTCGATTTCAAGCTGAAAGTGTATGCTGCGTTGGATGCTCATCTTGATTCGTCGGTGTCTTTCAAGGCTTATGCCGATGATGACGAGGCTTGCAGGGCTTCAGGCCAGGAGATGCCGGTGGGCGATGGATTGGCCTCAGGTAGTAGAATCAAGGCTTCCCACATCTTGTTGCGACTGGGACAGCGGGTTCCCTTCTTTGGTCAGGAGGTGTTGAGAAAACGAGCCGATTCCATCTATGCGGCCTTGAGGCAAGGGGCTGACTTTGCCGAAATGGCCCGAAAATACTCCGATGACGTGGAGTCTGCCAAAAAGGGCGGTGTGCTGCCCTGGATAGCGAAGGGGCAGACCTTGAAGTCGTTCGAGGATGTGGTGTTTTCCATGAAAGAGGGGGAAATGAGCAAACCCTTCCTCACCGAACTGGGTTACCACATCGTCAAGTTGTCGGGCAAGCGGGAGGATGGCTTCTGTGATTCGCTGAAGAGAAGTCCCTCCACTCTGGGGTTGCCACAATGGCTCAGGGACGAACTTCTGGTGAATGAGATTTACAGGCTCACCATAGCCGAAAAGGCTTCTGGCGACGAAAGGGGGCTGGAGGCTTATTATGCAAAGAATAAGAAGAAATACAAGAGAGTGCTTTCCCTCTTGAAAAAGAAAGCGAAAAGGAAGCAGGCTGTAGGACTGGACAACATCAGAGATCTGGTACTCGCCGATTACCAAGACCTGTTGGAACAGCAGTGGGTCTCCCAATTGAGGAAGAAATATCGAGTGGTGGTCTTTCCCGACGTGTTGGCCACCGTATACAATAAACGCTAATTTAAATATAAGAGATTAAGAGAACATGAAATTTGGATATAAATCGACGATGGCATTCCTCGCCCTCTTGATGATTGTGGGGGTTAGTGCTAGTGCTACAAGGGCCGGACGGTCTTCCCTTTCCAGGGAGGCAGACTCTGTGGCCATAGCTCCGGGAAACCAGTCGCATGAAGACAAGGCTGCCAACGAGGGAAGTGTGGTCGACGAGGTCATCTGGGTGGTTGGTGACGAAGCTATTCTGAAGTCTGACGTGGAGGTCACCCGTCTGCAGGCTGAGGCCGAAGGTGTCAAGTATTCTGGCGACCCCGACTGTTCCATTCCCGAGCAGATTGCGGTGCAGAAGCTTTTCCTCCACCAGGCAGCCATCGACAGTATCGAGGTTTCCGAGTCGGAGGTGATGCAGGGCATCGACCAGCAAATCAATTATTGGGTGTCAATGATTGGTTCCCGCGAGAAGCTGGAGGAATACCGTAAACAGACAATCACCCAGATGCGCCAGCAGATGCATGACGATTTCAAGAACAGGCAGCTCATCGAAAAGATGAAGCAGGAATTGGTGAAAGATATAAAGGTGTCGCCTGCCCAGGTGCGCAAGTATTTCAGCAATCTGCCTTCCGACAGCATTCCCTTTGTACCCACTGAGGTTGAGGTGGAAATCCTTACGATGCAGCCTCGCATTCCTTTGGAAGAGATCAACCGTGTGAAGAACGAGCTCCGCGACTTCACCGACCGTGTGAACAAGGGTGAGACTTCCTTTGCCACATTGGCTCGTCTGTATTCCGAGGATCCTGGTTCGGCGCGTATGGGTGGCGAGATGGACTATATCGGAAGAGGTATGCTTGATCCTGCTTTCGCCAATGTGGCCTTTAATCTCACCGACCCCAAGAAGATTTCCAAGATTGTGGAGTCTGAATTTGGCTTCCATATCATACAGTTGATAGACAAGCGTGGAGACAAAATCAAGTGCCGTCACATCTTGCTGAAGCCACAGGTTTCTCAGGAGGCCATTGACAAGTCGATGGGGCGGTTGGATTCCATCGGCAACGACATCCGCGACAAAAAGTTCACGTTCGAGGATGCCGTGGAGGCTCTTTCCGATGATAAGGACACGCGCAACAACCGCGGACTGATGGTCAATACGGCCCAGGCGGAGACCCGCACCTCCAAGTTTGCCATGAAGGATTTGCCCACCGAGGTGGCTCGCGTGGTAGACACGATGAAGGTAGGCGGTGTGTCGGCTCCTTTCACGATGGTGAATTCCAAGGGAAAGACCACCTGTGCGCTGGTCAAGCTCGTAAGTAGGGTAGAAGGCCACCGCGCCACCATCACGGAAGACTTCCAGGTGATGAAGGATGTAGTGCTGGCCAAGGAACGAGAGAAAACATTGCATGAGTGGGTGGTCAACAAGATCAAGCAGACTTATGTCCGCATGAACGATCGCTACAAGAGTTGCAAGTTTGAATATCAAGGTTGGATTAAATGACAAATGGCAGTTTAAATAATAGGAAAAACGGGCATAGAATCTTTTCGATATTGATTCTATGCCTCTTTGGGTTTTGTTTGGTTGAGGCCATGCAGGCTCCCCAGAAGCCGACCCGGAAGCGTCAGCAGGGAGAGCGTGTCTTCCTGTTGCACGCCGATGAGTTGCGCTACGACATGTATGGGGCCAATCCCGATGCGCAAATCTTGAAGGGTAAGGTGTCGTTCCTCCATCAGGGGAGCCATCTCACTTGCGACAGTGCCTATTTCTATCAGGCATCCAATTCCGTGAAGGCTTTCGGCCATGTCCACTATAAGCAGGGCGACACCCTTGACCTCACTTGTGAGAGGGCGGAGTACGATGGTATGATGCAGATGATGAGGGCTCGCAGGAATGTGGTGCTCCACCATCGCCGGCAAACATTGCTTACCGACAGCCTCGATTACGACCGCCTCTACAATATGGCGAATTTCTTCGACGGCGGAACGCTCATCGACGGAAAAGACAGGCTGGTCTCCGATTGGGGCGAGTATCATACCGAAACCCGCGAGGCCAAGTTTGTCTACAATGTGAAACTGCGCAGCGGCAAGGATGTCGTCACCACCGACACCCTCTATTACGACGTGCGTGCCTCGAAAGCCCACATGGTGGGGCCTTCCAAAATTATTTCTGCCGGAAGTGTGGTGAACACGGAGGACGGCTACTACGATACCAAGACGGACAAGGCGCAGCTCTATGGCCGTTCCACCGTGGTAGACAAGGAAAAGACGCTCACGGGCGACACGCTCTATTACGTGAAGGACGGCGAAAGCACGGGGTATGGCAACGTGGTATATGTGGACAAGAAGAGCAAGAACTCGCTCACCTGCAACTATCTCCGCTACAACGAGAAGACTGGCAAGGGCTTTGCCACCCGCAACCCCGTGGCCATGGACTATTCACAGAAAGACACCCTCTGGCTCCATTCCGACACGATGCGCATCTATACATTCAACATCAACACCGATTCGGTCTATAGAAAGGTGCATGCCTATCCCAAGGTGAGGGCCTATCGGCAGGACGTGCAGGCAGTGTGCGATTCCATGGTTTTCAACTCTCAGGATTCCTGCATGACGATGTATAAAGACCCTATCGTGTGGAACGGAAACAGGCAGTTGCTCGGCGAGGTGATACACGTTTACATGAACGATTCCACTGTGCGCCTTGCCCATGTCATAGGACAGGCCTTGTCTGTGGAGCAAATGCCCGACTCGGTTCATTTCAACCAGATTTCCTCCAAGGAGATGAAGTCATACTTTGAAAACGGAGAGGCGAAGATGGGAGAGTCTATTGGCAATGTGCAGACGGTCTACTATATGACCGACGACAAGGACAGTTCCTTGATAGGTCTCAATTACCTGGAGACCGACACCATGCGGATGTATATGGCTCCGGGCCGGCAGATGGAGAAAATCTGGACTAACAAGTTCACGAGCACATTGTATCCGATGACCCAGATTCCGCCCGCCAAGTACAAGTTGCCCAACTTCGCCTGGTTCGATGATCTCCGGCCTAAAGACAAAAACGATATCTTCGTGTGGCGGGGCAAGGCAAAGGGGATGGAAATCAAGAACATCAAGCGCCATGAGGCTCCCCTGCAGAAACTTTCCAAGTGACAGGGCTTCCATCATAGTATTTTTTTTGAATAAACGACAAGAAGATGAGTGACATTATCCAACTTTTGCCAGACTCTGTGGCCAACCAGATAGCGGCGGGCGAGGTAATCCAGCGTCCCGCATCAGTCATCAAGGAATTGGTGGAGAACGCCGTCGATGCCGGTGCCAAAAATATCCATGTCATAGTGACTGATGCCGGTCGCACCAACATTCAGGTAATTGATGATGGAAAGGGGATGTCGGAGACGGATGCCCGCTTGGCCTTCGAACGCCATTCCACCTCGAAGATACGCCAGGCCGACGACCTCTTCGCCCTTCATACGATGGGGTTCCGCGGCGAGGCCCTGGCTTCCATCGCTTCCGTATCGCAGGTGGTGCTCAAGACGCGCCAGGCTGCCGACGAGGTGGGGACGCAAATCTCCATTTCCGGTTCCCGGGTCGAGAAGCAGGAGCCTTGCTCTTGTGCCGTGGGTAGTGTCTTCTCCGTAAGCAATATATTTTATAATGTACCCGCGCGCAGGAAGTTCTTGAAATCCAATTCCACGGAGTTGAACAATATCCTGACAGCCTTCGAGCGCATCGCCTTGGTGAATCCCCAGATAGCTTTCACGCTCCATAGCAACGACACGGAGGTGTTCTCTCTGCATGCTGGCAATCTCAGGCAGCGCATTGTGGACGTATTCGGCAAGCGGTTCAACCAAGACTTGCTGTCCGTGAACGTGGAGACCACGATTTGCAAGGTCACTGGCTTTGTCGGGAAGCCCGAGTCGGCCAAGAAGAAGGGAGCCCATCAGTATTTCTTTGTCAACGGGCGATACATGAAGCACCCCTATTTCCACAAGGCTGTCATGTCTGCCTACGACCGGCTGGTGCCGCAAGGGGAGCAAGTGCCCTATTTCCTCTATTTTGACGTAGACCCCAAGGACATCGATGTCAATATCCATCCCACCAAGACGGAAATCAAGTTTGAGAACGACCAGTCCATCTGGCAGATTCTCATGGCAGCCGTGAAGGAGTCCATCGGTATGTTCAACGACGTGCCCACCATCGACTTCGATACGGAGGACAAACCAGACATCCCCGTCTATAATCCGGAAGTGACGTCAGGCACCTCCGCTCCAAAGATTAGTTTGAATCCCGGCTACAATCCCTTCAAGCCTTCTGCTACAGCCAAGGCTTCCATGGAGTTTATGTCTTCGGCGGCGCAAAAGAAGGTGGATGAGAACTGGGATCAGCTTTATGAGGGTTTGGGCGACCTGCCCCAGGATGAAGCTGTGGAGCAGACGATGGACTTGTTCGGCGGCTCCGAGTCGCAGGCGGCGGATGCCGCCAGTGTCATCGCAGAGAAATCGCCTGCCCATTATCAGTATAAGGGAAGGTATATCATGACGGCGGTGAAGTCGGGCTTGATGATCATCGACCAGCATCGTGCCCACGTGAGGGTGCTCTATGAGAAATACCTCGACCAGCTCAGCTCCCGCACCTTCCATTCCCAAAAGGTGCTTTTCCCGGAAATCATACAGTTTCCCATGTCGGAGAAGGTGATATTCGAAAAAATTCTCCCCGAGATGCATGAGATGGGGTTTGAACTGGAGGATTTGGGCGGAGGCAGTTATGCCGTCAATTCCGTGCCCGCCGGACTGGAAGGTCTCAATCCTGTCAAGCTGGTCAGGGATATGGTAGACAGTGCCCTCGATAGTGGCGTGTCGGCCATTGACGCGCTTAACGAGAATCTGGCTTTGAGCCTTGCTCGCCATGCCGCCATTCCCCAGGGCCAGGTGCTGAGCAACGAGGAGATGGAGGCGTTGGTCAACGGCTTGTTCGCCTGCCGCAATGTCAACTATGCCCCCGACGGCAAGGCGGTGCTCTGCATACTCAAACAGGAGGAGATAGAGCATCTCTTGGGTTGAGGCCAAGGAAAAAAGATATAAAAAGTTTTTATTAAGATAGACAGTAAAACAATACGATTATGAAAAAATTATGGGCAGTGCTAGCTTTCGCTAGTATTTCAATGGGTGCTTTCGCCCAGGGCGAAGTCTCCACACAGAAGTATAGTGTTGCTACCAATTCCTTTTGGAGCAACTGGTTTTTCCAGATAGGAGCAGACTGGAATGCATGGTATTCAGCCGAGGAAAAGGGCAAGGGCTATTCCAAGAGTCCCTTCAAGAAGTTCCGTTCCAATCCCGGCGCATCCATAGCCATAGGCAAGTGGTTCACTCCTGGGCTCGGTCTCCGCACCAAGGTGCAGGGCATCTGGGGCAAATATGTGGATGCTGATGGCAATGAGAATACCAATGATGGCAATGGCAACAAGTATTGGGTTGTCAACGAGCAGGTGATGTTCAATCTGAGCAATCTGTTCTGCGGCTACAACGAAAATCGGGTCTGGAATCTGGTTCCCTTCTTGGGTGCGGGGCTCGGTCGTTCTATGACCTACAACCGCTATGCCCTCGACTACAGTGCCGGCATCCAGTCTACCTGGAAAGTGGCTCGCAAGCTGAATGTCTATGCCGAGGTGGGGGTCAATACCTTCGATGCAGACATCGACGGCTGCAAGGGCAACAACCGCAACACGTTCACCCGTCGCTGCAACAACTTCTATGGCGAGGTGGGTCTTTCGTTCAGTCTGGGCAGGTCTTCCTGGGACAAGACTCCCGATGTTGATGCCATTGAGGCACTTCATCAGTCGGAACTGGATGCCCTCAACGCCCGGTTGGACGATGCCAACGCTGAGAACGACCGCCTGAAGAATCTCTTGAAAAACCAGAAGCCTGTGCAGACCGATGCTGCTGCCAAGGAATATGTGGCCACTCCGGTTTCCGTATTCTTCAATCTCGGCAAGTCGACTGTTGCTTCCAAGAAGGATCTCGTCAACGTACAGGCACTCGCCCAGTATGCCAAGGACAACAATGCCAAGCTGGTTGTCAACGGTTATGCCGACAGTGCCACGGGTTCAGCCGACATCAACCAGAAGATTTCCCAGGCTCGTGCCGAGAAAGTGGCTGGCGAACTCGTGAAGATGGGTGTGAGCAAGGACAACATTGTGGTGAAGGCCAATGGTGGTGTCAAGGGCTTGGCTCCTGCCTCTTACAACCGTCGTGCCACTGTTCAGGTGGGCGAATAACCATAAAAAGTGCCTTTTTTGTTGCCAAAACAGCGAAAAAGGCACTTTTTTTAAGAAAAATGAAAAAAAAGTGGGAAAATGTTTGGTGGAACCAGGAAAAGTTAGTACCTTTGCAACCGCTTACGAAAAGTAAGGGCGCTTAGCTCAGCTGGTTTAGAGCATCTGCCTTACAAGCAGAGGGTCGGCGGTTCGAATCCGTCAGCGCCCACAGGGGTGGTCCCTGTGATTGCATTAGTAGTTGCAGGGATTTTTTTCGGGCGTTTAGCTCAGCTGGTTTAGAGCATCTGCCTTACAAGCAGAGGGTCGGCGGTTCGAA
>CAVGLH010000023.1:0-27616 GCA_963630065.1 Bacteroides fragilis
TGAAGTATGGTTCACTCTTCGACGCTACTCAGACAATGGTTAGCAAGATCGACGACGATACATACCAGGTACAGGTTGTTTCTTGGTATGACAACGAGAACTCTTACACTTCTCAGATGGTTCGTACTATCAAGTACCTCGCTGAGTTGAAGTAATACCACTCGCAAAAAAATAGTCATAGCTTAGGCTATGTCTACAAAATATTGAGCCCGACATTGAAAAATGTCGGGCTTTTTATTTGTGGGTTTTGGAAAATTTCGTATCTTTGCGCCTATGAAACATTCGATGATAACCATATTGGGCCCCACGGCTAGCGGAAAGACCAGTCTTGCCGCTGCTCTTGCTGTCAAGATTGACGGCATGGATGCTGCGACTCTTGGCGGTGCTACCCATGGAGCGGAGATAATCAGTGGGGATAGCCGTCAGGTGTACCGAGGTATGGACATTGGAACGGGCAAGGACTTGGCGGATTATACCATTGACGGCAAACAAATACCTTATCACTTGATAGATATCTGCGAGCCAGGCACAAAGTATAATCTCTTCCAGTATCAGCAAGATTTCTATGACGCTTATCTTGACATACAGGGCAGGGGATCGTTTCCGATACTTTGTGGTGGCACAGGTCTTTACATCGAATCGGTGCTCAAGGGATATCGGCTTTCTCCCGTACCTCAGAATCAAGCTCTTCGAGACCAATTGGCAGGCAAGAGTCTGGCAGAATTAACCCGCATGCTTGAGGAACTGAAGGCGAAGACGGGTTCCAAGATGCACAATCGCACGGATGTAGACACGGTACAGCGTGCCGTCCGCGCCATTGAGATAGAAACCCACAATCTGGAGTATCCGATGCCCGAAAGAGAATTGCCGGCTGTAGACTCCCTTATTGTCGGTGTGAGTATCGACCGCGAAGCCCGGCGTGAGAAAATCACCCGCCGTCTGAAGCAACGTCTTGAAGAGGGTATGGTGGATGAAATCAAGGGCTTGCTCGACAGGGGAATCCCGGCTGAGAATCTTATCTATTATGGTTTGGAGTATAAGTTTATCACGGAATATGTGATAGGCAAGGCTACCTACGATGAGATGTTCCGAGGCTTGGAGATAGCCATCCATCAGTTTGCCAAGCGCCAGATGACCTGGTTCCGCGGTATGGAGCGAAGGGGGGTCACCATCCATTGGGTGGATGCCTTGCAGCCGATGGAGCAGAAGGTGACTCAAGTCGTAGACTTGATGAAGGCTAACACTTAAAACATTTAACACTTAACATTTAACATTAAAAAAGGTGGCAGTAACTGAGAGCAAATGGGGACTTTTGTATTGTCCTCGTGGAGGTTGGCGTAGCAACAAACGTTGGGAAAAGATAGAAAAAGTCTTGAAACAACAACAGATAGACTACGATTTCGTGCAGAGCGAAAACCAGAAGAGTGTAGAGAGACTGGTGAAGATGTTCCTGAACAATGGCTATAAGACGATAGTCATTGTGGGGGGAGACTCTGCGCTCAATGATGCCGTCAACTGCTTGATGCAGGAGAGCGAGGAGGTGCGCCAGCAGGTTTCCATTGGTGTGATACCCAACGGCTTGATGAACGATTTTGCTCATTTCTGGGGCTTTGACGACAGCAATGTGGAGCAAACTGTCAAATGGCTGAAGCAGCGCAGAGTGAGGAAGATAGACTTGGGGTGCATTCGTTACACCAACAAACAGGGCGATAAATGCCATCGCTATTTCCTCAACTGCATCAACATCGGTCTTATTGCAAGCATCATGAATTTGCGTCGTCAGACACGCCATTTCTTTGGTTCTCGCACGCTCTCGTTCCTGTTCTCGTTCATCCTCATGATTTTCCAGCGTCTCGACTACAAGATGCATATCAGAATCAATTCTGATGTTATTAAGCGCAAGGTGATGACGGTGTGTGTGGGCAATGCGTCGGGTTATGGTCAGACTCCCAATGCCGTGCCATACAATGGGTTGCTGGATGTGTCGGTGGTCTATCACCCACAGATGACCCAGCTTTTCGAAGGCATCTATCTGTTTGTGAAGGGAAAGTTTCTCAATCATAAGAGTGTGCATCCCTACCGTACGCGGGAAGTGGTGGTAGAGGAAGCCTCCCATGCCCTGATAGGCATCGACGGAAGACTGATGAAGACACCTACGGGAGGTTACTGTATCTCAGTGATACAAGAAGTAGTGAATTTCTTGATTCCGGCTTAGTTATCCTAGCTCTGCGATGCGGAGGATTTCCTCCTCGTCAAGGAGCTTTATTTTTCTGCCGCTTAGTTTCACCAGCCCCTCTGTTGCAAAGGTGGAGAGAGTGCGGATGGCGTTACTGGTGGTCATGTTGCAGAGATTGGCCAGGTCTTCCCGGCTCAGTTGGATGTCGAGCGTTTGGCCGTCATTCTCCATTCCGTATGAATTTTTGAGGAACGTCAGGCCCTCGGCCAAGCGCGCACGGATGTGCTTTTGTGTGAGGTTGACGGTTCTGTCGTCTGATTTTCCTATCTCCACGCTCAAATATCTGATGAAGAAAAAGGCAATGTTGAAGTTCTTTGCGAGCATCTTCATGAGCACAGACATAGGGAAATGAGCGATGACGCAATCGTCCAAGGCCATCGCGGCGGTCTTGTAAATCTCGTGGGCAAAGTAAGCTCGGAATCCAAAGAATTCGATGGGCTTGATGACGCGGATGATTTGGCTTTTCCCCCCGATACCCTCTTTGTAAATTTTCACTTTTCCCGAAATCAGGCACATGGCATCGGTGGGGGTTCCTTCATTTTTGTAGATGGAATCATTCTTCTTGAACTTGCTGATCTTGATGTGCTCTTTGAGCAGCGATAGCTGTTCTTCTTCAATTCCACCCCACAGCTCAGCTATCTGGAGGGCTATTTGTTTGGGGTCGTATTTGCCTTTGCCTGTCATGTGTTCTTTGCTTATTTGTCTAAACCGCTTGCAAAAGTACAGCTTTTAATTGGAATAAACGATAAAAAATAGCATAAAAAAGTGTTGTATAACATAAAAATGAAAGTTTTTTTGAAAATGACATATAAAAAGCTTTGTTATTAGGAGAAAAATGTTTACCTTTGAAACAAAATAATTAACAAAAATATTAAAAACCTCTATATAGATCTATGAGTTATCTAAAATTCGAAAAGGCCCTTATGACTAATTTACAAGAGTCATTGCCAAAAGAGTTGTTGCGTACCAACCGCTCGGGTGCTTATTCGTGCTCAACGATTGTGGACTGTAATACCCGCAAGTATCACGGACTGCTTGTCGTTCCGGTTCCAGAACTGGACGATGATAACCACGTGCTCCTGAGTTCGCTAGATGTTACAGTGATTCAGCACGGCGCTGAATTCAATCTCGGTTTGCACAAGTACCAAGGCAACAACTACAGTCCGATGGGCCATAAGTACATTCGTGAGTTTGATTGTGATAAGGTGCCGACAACGCTTTATCGAGTTGGCGGTGTTATTCTGAAGAAGGAAGTGGTGTTCCAGCATTATGAGAATCGAATCTTGATTCGCTATACGCTGGTGGATGGTCACTCCGCCACAACGCTCCGCTTCCGCCCGTTCCTGGCTTTCCGTAGCGTGCGCCAGTTTACACACGAGAATGGTACGGCATCGCGTGACTATTCTTTGGTGGACAATGGTATCAAAACCTGTATGTATGCCGGCTATCCCGACCTCTACATGCAATTCTCGAAGGAGAACGAGTTTAAGTTCTGCCCCGACTGGTATCGCGGGGTGGAATATCCCAAGGAGCAGGAGAGAGGATATGCTTCCAACGAAGATCTCTATGTGCCTGGATATTTCGAGATGCCTATCAAGAAGGGCGAGACCATCGTCTTCGCTGCCTCTACTTCCGAGATCGAGTCGGGTAGTCTCGAACAGCTTTTTGACAAGGAGGTGGACGAGCGTGCGCCGCGAGACAATTTCTTCCACTGCTTGGTGAATGCCGCCCATCAGTTCCATCGCCGCGAGAGCAACGATGACCGTTATATCCTGGCCGGCTATCCTTGGTTCAAGTGTCGTGCCCGTGATACGTTTGTCGCTCTTCCGGGCCTTACTCTCTCCATCGAGGAAAACGACTACTTCGAGTTGGTGATGAAGACTGCGATGAAGGGCTATTATGAATTCATGGAAGGCAAGCCTATCAGTGTTCATATCGCCGAGATAGAGCAGCCCGATGTTCCACTTTGGGCCATTTGGGCTTTGCAGCAGTATGCCAAGGAAACCAGCAAGGAAGAGTGTCATCAGAAATATGGCAAGTTTATTACGGATGTGGTTTCCTATATAATATCCAACGAACATCCGAATCTGAGACTTGACGATAACGGTTTGCTCTACAGCAATGGCAAGGACAAGGCTGTGACGTGGATGAACTCTACGGCAAATGGCCGTCCCGTTGTGCCTCGTACAGGTTATATCGTAGAGTTTAACGCCTTGTGGTATAACGCCTTGTGCTTCTGTGCCTCTTTGGCTGAGGTGGCAGGAAACGACCCCGTCAAGGAGAGGTTGCTGGCTCGGGCCGAGGTGACCAAGAAGTCGTTCATCGACACCTTTCTCAATGAGTATGGCTATCTCTACGACTATGTAGACGGTAATATGATGGACTGGAGCGTGCGCCCCAACATGATTTTCCCCGTGGCGTTCGACTATTCGCCATTGTCGCAAGACCAGAAGAAGAAGGTGCTCGACATCTGTACGCGTGAATTGCTCACTCCCAAGGGCTTGCGCTCGCTCTCTCCGAAGAGCGGTGGCTACAACCCTATCTATGTGGGACCGCAGACCCAGCGCGACTATGCCTACCATCAGGGTACGGCATGGCCATGGCTTGGAGGCTTCTATATGGAGGCCAGCTTGAAACTCTACAAGCGCACACGCCTGAGCTTCATCGAGCGTCAGATGATAGGCTACGAGGACGAGATGTCTTACCACTGCCTCGGAACCATCAGCGAGCTCTTCGATGGAAACCCACCGTTCTCAGGACGAGGAGCCACCTCTTTCGCCATGAACGTGGCAGAGATTCTGCGTGCGCTCGAATTACTTGAAAAATATCAATATTAATAATAGGAGGACTGCTATATGAAAGTATTAATGTTTGGATGGGAGTATCCTCCTCATGTGTTTGGCGGTTTGGCTACGGCCAACTTCGGTATCTCCCAGGGACTCCATGCTCAGGGCGACGTAGACATTACCCTCTGCCTTCCTCATCCCTTTGGCGACGAGGACCGCAGTGCGGCCAAGATTGTGGGCATGAACTGTGTGCCGATAGCTTGGCGTGACGTGAATGCCGACTATGTGCAGCATCGTGTGGGCAACATTATGGCTCCCGAAGACTATTTCCGCTATCGCGACCACATCTATGCCGACTTCAACTATATGAATGTCAACGACCTCGGATGTATGGACTTTGCCGGCGGCTATCCGTCCAACCTTCATGACGAGATCAACAACTACAGCATTATCGCCGGTGTGGTGGCCAGAAGCGAAGAGTTTGACATCATCCATGCCCACGACTGGCTTACCTTCCCTGCTGGCATCCATGCCAAGCGCATCAGCGGAAAGCCTTTGTGCATCCATGTTCACGCCACCGACTTCGACCGTAGCCGCGGCAAAGTGAACCCTACCGTTTATGGCATAGAGAAGGACGGTATGGACAATGCCGACTGCATTATGTGTGTGTCTGAACTGACACGGCAGACCGTCATCAACCAGTATCACCAAGACCCTCGCAAGTGTTTCGCCATGCACAATGCCGTATATCCATTGCGTCAGGAGTTGCAGGACATCCCTCGTCCCGACCATAAGGGCAAGGAAAAGGTGGTTACCTTCCTCGGTCGTCTCACGATGCAGAAGGGGCCGGAGTATTTCGTGGAGGCAGCCAACATGGTGCTCCACCGCACCCGCAACGTGCGTTTCTGTATGGCTGGTTCGGGCGATATGATGGACCAGATGATCTATCTCGCCGCCGAACGTGGCATTGCCGACCGCTTCCACTTCCCCGGTTTCATGCGAGGCAAGCAAGTGTATGAGTGCTTGAAAGATTCAGATGTATACGTGATGCCATCCGTGAGCGAGCCTTTCGGTATCTCTCCTTTGGAAGCCATGCAGTGTGGCACGCCTACCATCATCTCAAAGCAGAGCGGTTGCGGAGAAATCCTCACCAATTGCATCAAGGTGGACTATTGGGACATCCACGCCCTCGCCGATGCCATCTACAGCATCTGCCACAACGAGAGCCTCTTCGACTATCTCTCTGAGGAAGGCAAGAAGGAAGTTGACCAAATTACCTGGGAGAAGGTGGGTGCCCGCATTAAAGACCTCTATCTCAAGACCCTGGGATGGAAATGACAATTAATAATTTAGAGTAAAGAATTAATAATTAAGAATTGCTGTTTATGAAGACAATTTGTTTATATTTCGAGATACATCAGATTACCCATCTGAAACGCTATCGCTTCTTTGACATCGGAATCGATCATTATTACTATGATGACTATGAGAACGAGCGTAGCATCAGCGACATCGCAGAGCGTTCCTACATGCCTGCTTTGAATGCCATTCAGGAGATGATAGAGAAGAACGGTAAGTTCTTCAAGGTGGCTTTCTCTCTCTCGGGCGTAGGTATGGAGCAGTTGGAGCTGCATGCTCCACAGGTGCTGGAGAAGTTGCAGGAACTCAACAACACGGGTTGTGTGGAGTTCCTAGCCGAGCCTTATTCCCATGGTCTTGCCTCTTTGTTCAACGAGGCTAGCTTCAAGGCCGAGGTGAAGCGCCAGTGCACCAAAATAAAGGAGTATTTTGGCAAGGAGCCTACTGTGCTGCGCAACTCTTCGCTCATCTATAGCGACGATATCGGTATGGAAGTGGCTGACATGGGCTTTATCGGTATGCTCACTGAGGGTGCCAAGCATGTGCTGGGTTGGAAGTCGCCCCACTATGTTTATCATTGTGCGCTGAACCCCAATCTGAAGCTTTTGTTGCGTGACGTTCGTTTGAGCGATGACATCTCCTTGCGCTTCAATAATAGCGATTGGGACGGTTATCCTCTCTTTGCCGACAACTATATGAACGACATTGCTTCCTTCCCACAGGAGGAGCAGGTCATCAACATCTTTATGGAACTTTCTGCTCTGGGTATAGCCCAGCCATTGTCCAGCAACATCCTGGAGTTCTTGAAGGCTTTGCCGAAGTGCGCACAGGATCGTGGCATCACATTCTCCACACCTACGGAGATTTGCCAGAAGATGAAGTCGGTTGGCGAAATCAACGTGCCCGATACCTTGAGCTGGGTTGACGAGGAGCGCGACGTGAGCTGTTGGATTGGTAATTCTATGCAGCGTGAGGCTCTGGACAAGCTCTACAGTGTGGCCGACCGTGTACGCATTGCCAATGACCCGCGCATCAACCAAGACTGGGACTACTTGCAGGCCAGCAACAACTTCCGCTTTATGACCACCAAGCCTAGCAACGTTGGTCTCGACCGCGGTATCTATTCCAGTCCGTTCGATGCTTTCACCAACTATATGAATATCCTCGGCGACTTTATCACCCGTGTCAACAACCTTTATCCCGACGAGGTAGACAACGGTCAGCTTGAAAGTCTCCTCGCCACCATCACCAACCAGGATGAGGAAATCGAGATGAAGGACAAGGAAATCGTTCGCTTGCAGGCTAAGATTGAAAAGATAGAGAAGGAAGCGGAGAAGCTTCGTAGTGAGAAGGCTTGTGCCAAGAAGCCTGCTCCAAAGAAGGCTTCTACTGCCAAGAAAATTCCTGTACAGAAAAAGGAGGATTAAATGGATTTCGTCTTTCATTTTTGATTACGCATAGCTTTGAATCAGGTGCCCCTCGCAGCCAATTGTGGTTTCGAGGGGTTTTTGGTATGATGGGATGCGCAAAAAGGCCGTATCCATTGGAAATGCCCCTTGGGATACGGCCTTGATAGATTATTTTCTAGTCTTTTTTAGTAACCAGGATTCTGCCAGAAACCTGTCGTGCTGTTTACTTCAGTTGTGAAGTTCTGTACGGCATCAATCTCATTCTGCGGGATAGGACGGTAGAGATAATGCTTGGAGGCATCAGCGTTCAAGTTAGCAGATGCCTGTGCATTGTACTTGGCTACATACTCATAGAGCTTGCCTGTGCGCTTCAAGTCGAACCAACGCATCTGCTCACCGCAGAACTCTATAGCTCGTTCTTCAAGAATGGTGTCAAGGGTAGCGCTGCCACTCAGGGTGTTGTCCTGCCCCTCGATGGCACGAGCCTGGCGTAGGGTGTTGATAGTAGTCATTGCATCATTACCGCTGCCAAGAGCCAACTGGCATTCAGCCTTGATGAGATACATCTCGGAGATACGCATCACGATGGCATCACGGCTGGAGAGGTCGTGGGTGGGGTAGTTGGGGTCATACACATCGTCCAAGAACTTCTTGATTCCTGGGTATGAGCACCAACCGCCAATCTTGTAGGAGTTGAAACGATTGTCACCATATACGCTGGATGTAGGAACGGCAGCCTCTGTAGGCTTGGCTGTGGCCTCGTTCATGGATGTGTATACTGGTATGTCGCCACCGGCCATAAACTGGATGCGGTATCTGTTCTTTGCCCATGCCTGCATAGCCTTGCCTTCGGGAGAGTCTCCGTCCATTGGGCAGTAGTAGATGGCTGTATCCTGCAACTCAGGATAGTTCTGTGCATTCTTGGCCAAGTCGGGAGAGGCGATATCGTAGTGGTCGAGGAGGGTAACCTCTGAACGCTGGTCGGTAGCCTTATGCTTCTCCAGCAAGTTCCACAAGTGGAGGGAAGGCAAGTAGCGGGTAAAGCCGCGTCCGTAGGGAGAATAGGCGGCACCACATTCTACGTTCTTGCCAGTAGCCTTGCTCTTGATGGTGGTCTTGCCGGCAGCTATACGCCAGAACACCTGAGTGTCTTTCTGGCCGCTGCCACCCAAGTCGGTGGCTCCGTTGTTCCACATGGAGACGAACATCAGCAACATGGCGCTTCCGCCACGGCTATATCCCGTACGGGTAATCAAGCTGTTGTACTGCATTGGGCTTCCGCCTTCCAAGCGGTAGCGATAAGGAATGCAGTTGGCATTGGTCTTGATGTCTTGAGAATAGGTGATGCCGAAGAGGGCCTCTCTGTTGGTGTTGTAGCTCTCGTTGGTCATTGTCCATACATCCGTGTAGTCGCTGTAGAGGGAAGCGTAGTCGCTTGCACCGATTACATCCTCAGCGTCGGCCTTGGCCGCTGTGTAGAGAGCAGTCTTGTCCTTGCCATCGTAGTTACCACCCTTGATGTTTTGTCCGAGTTGGTCACCCAACCAAGATGCGGCATAAAGAAGCACTCTTGCCCTCAGAGCCTTGGCAGCCCAGTAGTTGGCGCGGCCTTCTGTCTTTATCTTATAGTCGCATTCTTTAAACTTAGCTATGGAAGCGTCCAGGTCGTCCAGAATCTTGCCGTAAACTTCGTTCTCTGGCATTCTTGTCGGATTGAAGTTCTGGGCAGTTACTGGCTCGCCATTGTAAGGAATGGCTCCCCAGATGTTGACCATGTGGAAGTAGTAGAAGGCGCGCATGAAGTAAGCCTCTCCCAATTCGCGGTTTTTGACATCATCTGTCAAGAATGTTGCATCGTTGACATACTTGATGGCATTGTTGCAAACGTCTGTTGCGCTATAGAACAACTCCCAGTAATGATCAAGACAAGGGTTGTCGGCTACGTTGTTTTCCAAAGCGGCTGCACCGAAGTTGTAGGAGCAGAGACTTTTCTGCTTGTTGTCATAGCCATAATAGAAGAGGTCGGTACCCATCTCGCTGAGTCCGAGGCCAGCTTCCTTACCATACCAACCGCGTGCAAATGTATAGCAGTTGGCTACCAAACCTTCCAGTCCGGAAGGAGTTTTATATGTCAAGTCGGCAGTTTCGCCCACCTTGTTCTCTTCCTCCAGGAAGTCGGAGCAAGAGGTGAGCCCTAGCATCATGGATGAGGCGGCTGCCATGAATAGTATCTTTGTTTTCATAATTGTTTCGATAATTGTTAGAATTCTACATTAAGACCGATTACTACCTGCTTCTGCATAGGGAATGAAATGCTACCACCGCGCTCTGGGTCGTAGTTGTCAATCTTGCTCCATGTCAGGAAGTTTTTCATTGAACAATACACGCGGGCCCTGCTCATGTGGATGTTGTGCAACCACTTGGCTGGAACGTTGTAAGAGAGGGTGATGTCCTTGATCTTGAAGTAGTCTGCCTTCTCGTATGTGAATGCGCTCTTGTAGGATGACCATATCTTGCTGGCATCTGTTCCCAAACCTGGGTTGGGGAACTTGGCGCTAGTGTTGGCGGGGGTCCAGTAGTCGATGGCATCACCCCAGTTGGCCGACTCATAGTTCAGCTGCTCGTTCATGGCGTATGAGATATAGCCTCCCAAGCGTGCCATCAACTGTACAGAGAGCGAGAAGTCCTTGTATGTGAAGGTATTGGTCATACCGAACACATGCTTGGGGTCTTGGTTGTAGAGTATGCGGTCGTCGGATGTGATGGCACCGTCGCCATCGGTATCCTGAATCTTGGGCGAACCTGGTGTTCCATAGCCCTTGGTGCTGGCGCAAGCTGGTGCCTTGCCGTCGTGTGCTTCCTTGAATTTCTTTACATACTCGTCAAACTCACCGATGTTCCATTCTCCGAGCACCTTGTAGTCGTAGTAAGCGTTTACACGGTTGCCTACGAACAAGCCCTTGGTACCAGATACGTACTTGTCTACACCGCCTGTCAACTCTGTGATCTCATCCTTGAAGTGGGAGTATGACCAGTTGGCTGTCCAGTCGAAGTCCTTGGTGCGTATGATGTCTGTCATCAAAGAAACTTCGAGACCCTGTCCCTTAGTCTTACCGATGTTATCGATGACGGTAGGGAAGGAAGATGAAGGGGCGGTGCGGTAGAACAACAGGTCGTAGGTGTGGTTCCAGTAGTAGTCGATACTACCGCTGATGCGGCCGTCCAGGAAACCGAAGTCGAGACCGAGGTTGATGGAGGATGTCTTCTCCCATGTGAGGTTGGAGTTACCCATCTGGCTAGGAATCTTACCTGCTACATCTGTGCTGCCGAGATAATAATAATAGGTGGTGGAACTCAGGGAGGCCAATGTGGAGTAGGCATCGATGGCTGCGTTGCCCGAGATACCCCAAGAGGCACGTATCTTCAAGTTGTTCAATACATTCTGGTTTTTCATCCAGTTTTCTTCGATGAGTCTCCAGCCCAATGCCACTGAAGGGAAGTAGCCCCATTTGTGTCCCTTGGCCAAGGTGGATGAACCATCGGCACGGAGAGACGCTGTGAGCAAGTACTTGCTGGCGTAAGAATAGTTCAGACGACCGAAGAATGACAGCATAGCTGTCTTCACGTAGGTGGATGTTGTGACTGGAGAGAGTATCTTGGACAGGTCGTTGTAACCACTTTCATAGTAGTGGGTTGCACCTGCGTCGCCGGATACTGTAGAGCTTTCTGTCACCGTCTGTGTCAACTCATGACCCAGCAATACGGTCAAGTCGTGCTTCTCAGCGAAGGTTGTGTTATAATTGATGGTGTTGTCCCATGTTATCGCTGTGGAGTTGTTTCTGATTTGGCGGATATAGCTGGTAGAAGGCGACTGATAGCGCTGCTGGCTCTGGTAGTCCTGGTACAAGCCGTTGCGTGAGTCGCTGCGGTCTACGGCAAACATAGAGCGGTAGTTCAATCCCTTGATAGGGGTGACCTCGACGTATGCATTTCCGAAGAAGCGAGTGGATTCCGTATTGTTCTGATAGGCGCCGTCTACATCGTCGAGCAATGGGGAGCAGTGGGCTGCATACCATGGGTTAGGTGTAGAGTTGATCGTGCCGTCGGTCAAGTAGGGGTGGGTGATGGTCGTCATCTTCAGGGCTTGGTTGTAGACACCCGAGTTGCGACGGTTCCAATCCTTATAGGTAAAGAGCAAGCTGGAGCCAATCTTTACAATCTTGTTGATTTTATGGTCGATGTTCACCTTTCCGTTGTAGCGGCTCATCTTGTCGTTCTTCATCAAGCCACGGTCGTACATGGCACCGAGAGAAACATTGAAGTTGGTCTTCTCGCTACCGCCGGCCACGTTCACCTCATAGTTCTGCGAGGTACTGTTCGTCAGCAGCAGGTCGCTCCAGTCTGTGAATGAACCGTCGTTGTAGATGTCCAATGTCTGGGTGCCATCGTCAAGCTTTTCAGTCAAGACAGTCTCAGGCGTGATTCCGCTTATGATGGTGTTATAGTTGTCTAATGTCATGTCGCCCTTGGCCCAGTCCTGGTAAGCGCGCTTGTCTATCAGTCGCTGTACCTCCTTCTTGCCGTACATGGAGTGGGCGGCGTTGGTGGCGCTGTTGAAAGAGTTGTAGACATTGAGACCTACCGATGTTCTGCCGGCTTTGCCTCGTTTGGTGGTGATGATGATGACACCATTGGCACCGCGGGTACCATAGATGGCTGTGGAGGAAGCATCCTTCAATACTTCCATCGACTCGATGTCGGAGGGGTTGATGTCAAGAGTGGAACCGTAAGCCACACCGTCAACCAATATCAACGGGTTGTTGGAAGCCAACATGGAGCGGGCACCACGCAGGTTGATGCTTACGCCAGAGCCAGACTCACCGCTCGACTGCTGCAAGTCCATTCCTGGAATCTTGGCCTGCATGGCTTGCATGGCGTTGGATGTGGCTACGTTTTTGAGGTCATCAGACTTGATGGAGGCTACGGCACCGGTAAGGTCGCGTTTCTTCACCACGCCATAACCGATGACCACCAATTCGTCGAGAGAATTGTTGTCTTCGTCGAGTGTGACTTCCACGCTGGTCTGGTTGCCCACTTTCACTTTCTTTTCCTTGTAACCGATATAGGAAAATTTAAGTACTGTAGAAGGAGATATGCCTGATAGGGTGAAGTTTCCGTCCAGGTCTGTAACCGAACCTGCCCCTCCCTTGCCTTCAGGTACAACACTAACGCCAATCATAGGTTCGCCGTTGGCATCCTTGACTGTACCCTTGATGGTTGCCTGTTGTGCAAAAGCACCAAAGCAGACAGAGCCCAAAGCTAGTGCCATGCTGGCACGTTTGAGTTGTTGATACATAAATGTTTGTTTTTAGATAAATAATTATTTAGTTGCGATCTTGTGCTAATTTGATAGCGGTTTATGTCGTTTCTGTTGTTGTTTGTTTATTAGGAACCTTAAATTTTTAATCTTTAATTCTGTGACAAAAGTATAAAAAAATATCTAAATAGAACTTGTTTTTGCAAAAAAATGTACGTAAACGTTTACGCATATTTCTGTTTGTCTTGTTACTTGCTAAGGTATTTCTTGCTGTTGTAGATGTATACGCCCTTGTTGAGGTTGGAGAGGTCGCTTTGTTTGGCTTTTGCCAATATCATTCTTCCGTTCAGGTCATATACATAGGCTTGTTTGTCCTTGGCATTGTCGGTTGTGATGTCGGCGATGCCAGACGGAAGAAGTCCCGTGGCATCGCATTGGTCGTCTACCGTAGAATCGTAGTTCTGAATCCAAAGATTGCCCGATGTGCAAGTGATCTTCGAGTTGTTCTTGAACACGAGATTGTCCACAAAGCGAATGTCTATGCCTTTCTTGGCATTGATTTGCACATTGTCGAGCGTCACGTTCTTGATGTGGCTCTCGGGGCGGCCGATGAGGAAGATGGCATTGCCCTCGCTCACGTCGGTGGTTTTTACATTCTGCAGCAGGATGTTGTTGTAGGCGGGTGTAGTGGTGTCTTTATCCCGGGCGTTGGTCTTGTCTACGGCTGGGTCGCTATTATAGTTTTTGTCGTAGTAGCAGTCGATGGAGAAGGGGTTCTTTACCTGGGTCATGGTGAAGTTGGTGAATTTCCAGTCTTCCTCGCCTCCGCCTCGAAGAGTGCCGTTGTCGCTGTTGATGCCTGTCTTCATGCGGATGCCTGCCGTGGTGCCCGTCATCGTAATGTTGTCGAACCACACGTGCTTGATGTCCTTGGTATAGCTGCCGATGGAGGCTCCGTGGCCGGTGCCGAAGTCGCAGTTCCATATGTGGATGTACTGTGCGTAGCTGTCGCATACCACATTGTCGTCGCCCGTGCTGATGTTGCAGTTGTAGATGTTTACGTAAGGCCCCCAGATGGCTACGCCGTCGGTGTTGTGTGAAGCCTTTCCTGCCCCTATCTCCGAAGCCGGTTCGCTTATCATCACATCGTGTATTGTGGCGTGACTTGCTTTTCCGCCATTGCTGATGGTGATGTTCACGCCAGGTGTATTCTGTATCTTCAGGTTGCGGATGAGGAATCGTTGTCCCTGTTCCATTCTTATCATTGCACCAGGGTTGAACGTTTCCTTTTGTTCTTTGGCGAGCCACCATCGTGCGCCTTGTCCGTCGATGATGGAAGTCTCACCTTCCCCCTCTATCACGATGTCGCTCTGGTTTTTCTTCTTGCAGCCGATGAAGATGTTCTTGTTGTTGGGGGCCTTGCCGTATTCTACGAGCTTCAGCGTGGCTCCCTTGCACAGATGGAGAATGGTTTTGGAGGAGATACCGAGCACCTCGGTTTTGCTGGTCATTTGGTCGGCACTACCGAATCTCCAAGTGCCGGGTGGTATCACCACCATGCCGCCCGTTTCAGGTATGGCATCTAGGGCTTTCTGAATAGCCTTCGTATTGTCTTCCGCCTCGGTGGAGGCCCCAAAGTCGGCGATGTTGAATGTGTTGGCGGAGGTGATCTCCGGCAGTTGGGGCAATTGTACTTCTGTCCATCCTTCGGGAGTGTTCTGTGCCTTTTGCTCGGCTGAGATTCCGGCAAAGGTTTGTGCGTCAGCAAGCATAGGGAATGCTAGGAATGCTGCGATTACAAAGTTTTTGATAATCGATTTGTTCATGTCTTTTGTAGGTTTGTTTTATAATAATATTGCAAAATTACGTTTTTTCCTATAACTTCCAAGAGAAAGAGGAGGATTTTGTTGTAGTAATAGTAGAAAATATCAAGAAAAGCGCAGACTTGCCGCTGATGGACGGAGTCTGCGCTTTGATTGGTATTTCTTGTGAAGAACTCTACTATTCCTCGTCTGGCACGAACTGGAAGCCCTGGATGTAGATTGAGGCACTCCATGTGATGACTACGGTGCCAGCCTCTACGTTGACCTTGGTGAAGGCATAGGCATCACCTGTTTTGGCTGATGGAACTTCCTGCTCAAGCAGTGTCACCTTGTTCTGTGTGAAGGTGATGTTACGTCCGGCTGAACTTCTGGTGTAAACATAGAGGCGTCCCTTTGAAGGTATTGTCATCTCTATCTTGCCTGCCTTACCGTTGGTTGACATACGGTAGCCACCGTCGGAACCTTCCATGTCACCGGTCTTGAATGTCACCTTCAGAGGGTTGAAGTAGGCATCGGACTTCTTGGTGTCCATCTTGAATTTACCGTCTTCGTCGATCAACTTGGCAACAAATGTTCCTGTGGCATCCTTGAATTCCTGTACAGAGCCAGCTGTCTGCTTGATGAAGTTAGGCATACCGAAGATGCTTAGCGCCTTTTCCATATTAGGAGTCGTCTCGGTGGTGGCAGTGGTTGTACCCAATACTTTTCCTTCGGCATCCTTCAGGTAGAAGGTGTAGGTGGTGCCACCTGTCAGCCCCGTTACGGTTGTCGTGGCAGCGGTCTTTTCATCCTTGGTGAGCGTCAAGTTTGTTTCTTTCCCGTCTGCATCTACCATCGTGATGGTCTCTGCTGTGCCCGACTTGTACTTCTTGATCCAATGGAGAGTGATCTCGTCGGCACTGATGTCCAGGCCGCTCACTGTGAACATTGGAGTCATCTTCACTGCCTTCACATCGCCCATGATACCGCTGGTGAACCACTTGCTCTTGTCCTTGCTGTCGGAGAGGACACGCACACGCATGAAGTAGGTTGTGTTCTCCACCCATGGATACTGGTCGTCGCCATCACCGTATTCGATTTCAAATGTGCCAGTGTTATCCTTGTCTATCTTGATGGTCTTGAGTCCGGCATAGTTGTTAGACTCGTCCAAACCCTCTTTCAGAGAGTCTGTGCTGATTTGCACCTCATAGCCAGATGCGCTCTTCTGTGTCTCGAACTTCACTTCCATTGTCAGTTCTGCCGTGTCGGGAGTCACTTCGAAAGTGCTGAGCGAGGGCTGGCGGTTTATCGAGCTGTCCACCGTCCAGTCGTTGGTTTCTGTACATGCTGTCACGAAGGCCAGCATGGGCAGCACCGCTGCTATGTTCTTGATTATCTTGTTCATGATTTACCTTTTTGTTATAGTATTAATAACCATATGAGTTGTACAGACGGCCGTTGCTAGACTGTATGGTGTTGTCGTAGATAGGCATGAGATAGCGGTTCTTCACCGTTACGCCCTCGTCTGAGCATACGTCGCTGCTGCCGCTGAGCTTCTGTGTGCCTACAAGACCTCCGCAGATAGTGTTCAGCTCAGAGTCTTCGTTGCTGTAAGCCTGGCCGAAGCCAGCCTTGGTGTAGCTGTCGGCGTTCAGGCCCTTGCCGTCGGTGCCTAGACCTGCGGTAGCTCCAGTTCCCTTGGGATAGCGGTAGCCGTTTGTTGCCAGCCAGCTTTCGCTTGGAGTTGTACCCTTCTTGGCGTTGGTAGGTATTACGTCGCCGTTGGGCATACCATACCATGTGATGCTTGCCGGGTCGATCTGCTTCTCTTTGTCGTCGGTGTATTTATAGTAAATCTTGTCGATGGCACGTGTACCGTCGGCACCGCAGAACTTCTTGTAGTTGGTCTTGGCTGTCCAGATTACGTCGTGCAGCATGTTCCAGCGGATGAGGTCCCATTTGCGGAAGCTTTCGCCGCAGAACTCCAACTGGTTCTCCTGGCGGATCTTCTTCATCAGTTCGTCGGTAGTCGAAATGGCCTCAACTTCGCTCTTCCATGCAGCAAGCTCTTCTGAAGGATTAGTGCCGAGGTAGTTGGTCTTGGCATCATTGTAGGCACGTTCGTGAACCATCTCCAATGCCTTGATGGCTGAAATACCACAGCCGTTCAGGTCGGCAGTGAGGTAGCCCAACTGAGCCATACACTCGGCATACCACAGCAACACCTGCGGATAGCGCATGCGGACAACGTTGATGCCATAGCCGAACTTGGCGGTAGCAGTCTTGTTGGTGGTAGCCCACTGGTCGCTCATCTTGCGAACGTCCCACTTGCCGATGTAGAGACCGAATGGCTTGTTACCCAGGCAAGTCTCGATGGTGGTGGTGGTTCCGCCGTTAGCTGCGGTGCGCTCGTAGTTCTTGATTTCGTAAGGCACGCATGTGATGTCGCGGCGAGTGTCGCACGTTCCGTAAGAGTAGAGCTGTACGGCTGTAGTCTTCAGCTTACCTGAGGAGTTGCCATAGCCATAGTCGTTGGTAACGCCGTTGAGACGTACGCCGACCGTGTAACCCAATTCACCTGTGTTGCCGAATCCCATAGGAATCTCAAACATGCACTCGTGAGATTCATCAGCCTTCAAGGCATTGATGTTTGCCCACAGGTTGGTGAAAGAGCTGTTCATGCTGTAGTTGCCGCTCTTGATGACATTGGCAAGGTGGGTAGCTGCCTTTTTGTAGTATTCCTTACAATCAGCATCGCTGGGGCGCATGGTCTGGTAAACGTCGTCAGAATAGTCGGCCTTTACATATCCTTTTGCCTTCAGAGCGTCTACGTTGTAGTCGGTATTGTAGCTGTTGGCAGCCTCGCGGATGGCATATCCGGCACGTGTCATATAGATGTTGGCCAGAAGAGCCTCGGCATATCCGTGGGTCACATGCTCGGTGGTTACAGTTCCGGCAGCGGGCAAGTAGTTGTTCTTAACTACATCCTCCAGGTCTACGATGAGCGAGTCGAGGATTTGGTCGCGTCCCGTCTTGCCTACGTTGACGTTGCTGAGGTCGGAGTTTGCACTGTGCAACTGCATAGGCACATCGCCAAACACCCTTACCAAGTCGAGGTAAACCATAGCGCGGATGGTCTTTGCCTCGGCACCGTATTGGTTCATGGTCTTTACGACATCACTGCCCTGTGCTATGATGGCAGTGGAGTCTGCCTTTAATCCGTCGATGATGAGGTTGCACGACTCGATGGTGGCATACTGCTCTTCCCACAGCGTGCCGAGCTTGTTCCATCCACCCGATGTGGCGTTATAGTTCATGGCACCACGCTCGCTGGCAGCGGTGGCAGTGGAGCCGATACCGTCGATAAGCTCTACGTCGGTGCCTGCACCCTGGTGTATGGTCATGAGCTGTGTATAGTTGTTACCGCAGAGGTAGCCGTAAGCTTTGTTCAATGCCAGTTTTGTGAGGGCTGGCGAAGTGAAAGTCACGTCACTGTCGTTGCGCGATGGTGAAGTAGTCTCCAGCCAGTCGTTGCACGATGACAGCATAGCCGCACCGCAGAGACACATAGTGACTGTCTTGAATATCTTGTTCATACTAGATATATTTTTATTTTAAATTTTGAATGTAAGATATTTGCATTCCACCTTCATCTATATAGGTGATAGTGCATGTTAGAAACCTACGTTGATACCCATTACGAACGAGCGGCTCTTAGGATATGCTGCATAGTCGATACCTGGGCACATGGCGTTGCTGCTCACGTCAACCTCTGGGTCGTAACCTGTGTACTTGGTGAGGCAGAAGAGGTTATAGCCAGTGAAGTATATACGTACATTCTCAAGGTAGAGTTTCTTGATCCACTGCTTGGGCAGAGAGTAGCCGATGGTGAGGTTCTGCAGACGCAGGAAGTCGGCGTTCTCAAGAGCATAGTCGGTAATCACCATCGTGCTGGCTGCAGCTGGGTTGTACATCGACTTGCCGGCGTTGATCTCATTCAGGCGGGCCATGAGTCCTTCTGCGCCACCATAATAAGATACAGTGTTGGCTGATGGACGCCCGAGGTTAAGACCAGTCACAGGATCTATCCAACTGTAACGGTTGTCGAGGTTGAAATCGCCCACGAGGTTGTAGCCGGTTTGAGAACCTGAGTAGAAGGCGTTGGCTGCCTTGGTACCGTTCATAATCTTGTTGCCCAATGAGTAGTTGAAGAACACGTTGTAGTCGAACGAACCAATCTTGGTACGTATCTGACCATCCAGTCCGAAACCACCGGTAATGGTAGGAACGGTGTTGCCGAGACGCTGCTTGATTGGATTGCCCTCCTCGTCTTCCTCAAACTTAGGACCACCAGGATAGAGGTTGGAGCCTGTCTTGGTATACGACTTGCTGTTGCCGTCGCGCAACACCCACTTGGTACCCTGGAGCACGAGGTCGCCCTGGCCTGTAGTTGGGTCGTAAACGGTGTAGAAGCCGTTCATCTTATAGCCCCAAACCTCACCGAGCGCACCACCTTCTGTGATGTAATAGTCGTTGTATTCGCCGAAGGTAGAACCTGCGAAGTTTGAGCTCTGCCATGGGTCGTCGCTGGTCAGCTTGTCAATCTTGTTCTTGTTGTATGCGAAGTTGAGGTTCACGTTCATCGTGTGGGTCTTCTTGTCGATAGCCACGATGTTGGCGGAGAACTCAACACCCTTGTTGGATGTCTGTCCGAAGTTCTGATACTGGTACTGGTAACCTGACGAACTCTGTACGCGGGCCTTCATCAAAAGGTCCTTGGTGGTGTTCCAGTAAAGGTCTACGCTACCCGAGAGGCGACCGCGGAAGAAACCGTAGTCGATACCGAAGTTACGGGTGATGGTGGTCTCCCACTTCAGGTTGGGGTTGTAGAGATAGCCGGATGTTTCCAGATAGGGAGCGCGGCTCTCGTCGAAGTAGGCTGCCGAACCGGTGTTGCCACCCATTTTATACTGTACGGCGGTAAGACCGCTTGAGATACGGTTGTTGCCGGCTGTACCGAATGAGAGGCGAGCCTTCAAGTTGGAGAGCCAGTTTACATTCTTCAGGAAGTTTTCGTCGCTCATGCGCCAAGCCAGGGCCACGGCTGGGAACACGCCCCACTTGTTGCCCTTGCCAAACTTGCTCGAACCGTCGGTACGGAGCGTGGCGTTGAGGAGGTATTTGTCCTTGAGGGTATAGAGCACCTGTCCGAAGAAGGAAACGAGACGGTCTTCCGGATATACGTAAGAGTAGTTGGGGATTGTGGTACCGGCCGACATGTTTGACAAGATGCCGTCCACGGTCCATGTGGTGTCAAAGTTGGCTGACATCATCTCGCGGTCGGTCTCCTTGGTCTCCTTCCACTCCTGGCCAGCAAGGATAGTGAACTTGTCGTCAGCGCAGAAGAGCTTCTTTGTGTCAAACTGCACAGTGTTGGTGTTGATAAGGGTCTTTTTGTCGTCGCTGATAAGGAGAGCCTGTGGGCGGCCGCTGTAGCCATACTTAGAGTTGGTGGCAGCGGCTGCGAGCCATACCTGGTCTGTGTCCAAGTTCTTCCACTGATACTGCAGCTTGGAGGAGAACTTCAGTCCCTTCCAGGGCTTCCATGTAAGACCAGCGTTGTATGTCTGGGTGAAAGAACGTTTCTGCTTGTATGTGTTGTTGATACGAGTGGTAGGATCCACACGTGTAGAGGTGTTGTTGTCCTCGTCCTCTTCGCCATCGCTGCTGATGGTGCTGATGGGCTGGAACTTGATGGTGTTGGCCACGATAGAGTTGGCTGCGTTGCTCTCGTTGGTGTCAGCACCAGAACCCAAACCGTTGGTCTTCTCGTTGGCAACAGATGCCTTGAAGTCGAGAGAGAGCCACTTGTTGATGTTGGCGTTGAGCTTTGCGCTGATGTTGTCGCGCTTATAGTCGGAACCGAGCATGATGGCGTTTGTGCCAGTGTGTGCGTAGCTCACGTTGAACTTCACGTCCTTGCTACCGCCGTTAACGCTCACGTCGTAGGAGGTCTGTGTACCTGTGCGTCCAAATACTTCATTCTGGTAGTTGCGACCCTGCATGGCCTTGATCAGGTCGAGGTCGGCGTAGCTGCCATAGCTTGATGTGGTGGCGTTAGACTGTGATGCCGATGACACCTCGTACTGATACAGAGCGAAGTTGTAGGGATCCATCACGTCGATTTCCTTTGTCATCTTGCGCCAACCTGTAGAGGCGTTGAGGCTCACCTGAACCTTGCCTTCCTTACCGCTCTTTGTGGTGACGATTACAACACCGTTGGCACCACGGGCACCGTAGATGGCTGTAGACGCAGCATCCTTCAGAACATCGATGGTCTCGATTTCCGAAGCTGCGATGTCTGAGATGGAGTTCACCTCAAATCCGTCGACAATGTAAAGAGGGGAGTTGTCCTGTGAGAGAGAACCGCCACCACGCACGCGAATCTTGATGTCGGCATCAGGTGAACCTTCCGTTGTGGTGATGTTCACACCGGCCATCTTACCTGTCAGCGCCTCTGTCACGTTGGTGACAGGCACGTTCTCAATCTGCTTGGAGCCTACCTGTGCAACAGCACCGGTGAGGTCTTTCTTGCGAACCGTGGTATAACCAATAACCACCACATCGTTAAGGGAGTTGGCCTCGTCCTCAAGTTTTACTGAGATTGTAGCCTTTCCTTTAACGTTCACTTCTTGAGGTTTCATACCGATGTATGAAATCTTCAGCTTGTTGCTCTTGCCTTTCAAACTCACGGTGAAGTTACCGTCAATGTCGGTTACGCCTCCGTTACCGGCTTCTCCCACCTCCATGACAGAAGCGCCGATAACGGGCTCGCCCGTATTGTCGGTGACGGTACCCTTTACCACTGTTTGCGCGAATCCATTGGCAGACATGACCAAGGTCGCTGCAACAAGCGCAAATCTTAAATTTTTCAAATTACCAGACATACACATTCTAGGTTTAGATATATATATATTATATTTGTGTTTATATCAATTTTAAACGTTTCCGAATCTTCTTTCCGAGACTGTTTTCTTGCCTCTTTTTTTGTTTATCCTCGGTTTTTGCGTGCAAAATTAAGTATTATTGTTCAAAAATGAGAAAAAAAAAGGGAAAACCGTCACGTAAACGTTTTCGGTTTTCCCATCTATTCTTATTTCGTTTGTCCAATTTGATACATCCGAAGATGATGCAGTTTTTTGCCCAAGAATGGGCAAAAACTGCCAAGGCTGAAGGCAGAAGACTGTCTTTTCAAAATACTCTCATAAGCTCTTGCTACCGCTGATGGCAAAATGGCGGATGTAACAATTTGGACAGCTTATTTCCCGAGTCCCTGCATTTCCATTTCCAAGCTGGCCCAAATAAATGGACCCACACCCTTGGCATCATTGTCGCGGATGGGCTCGCTCATGTAGTAGTCGAAACTTCCGTCGCGTTTGAAGTTGGGCTTCTTCACGTTGGGGCCGGGGCCAGGGCCCAGGCCGCTCACAGCGCAGCAGCGGGTGAGGCTGATGGTCTTGTCGGGGTTCACCTTGATAAACTGTTGCAGGATGCCGTTGTATGCCTTCACGCCGGCATCGCGGTATTCTTTCGACAGATACCCCTTGCGGTATCCCTTCAGCAGCACGTAGGCGAACATGCTGGAGGCTGTGCTCTCAAGATAGTTGCGCGGGTCCTTCACGTCCATCACGTCATACCATACGCCCGTCTTCTTGTCCTGGTATTTCACGATGCTCTTCATCGCCTTGTTCAGCAATTCTATCACCTCGCCACGGCGCGCGTAGTCCTCTGGCATGGCGTCGAGGCATTCTGTCATCGCCATCACATACCATCCGAGGGCCCTTGCCCAGGTGTGCTGGCTCTTTCCGTTCTCCTTGTCGGCCCAAAACTGCTCGTGAGTCTCGTCCCATGCATGTTTCCATAGCTGGGTCTTCTCGTCGTAGGTGCGCTGGTCGGTCTTCACCATCTGGTCCACAGCGTCGTCGAGAATCTTCTTGGCCTTCTTGGGCTTCATCGTCTGCACGGCGTAGTGGCAGTAGAATGGCAGGCCCATGAAGATGCCGTCGAGCCATACTTGGTTGGCATAGATGGCCTTGTGCCAGTATACTCCCTCCTTGGTGCGTGGCTGGTTCTGCAGTTGTTTGAAGAGTGTCTGCAGGGCTTTCTCCGTTCCCTTGCTGGGGAAGAGGTTGTGCATGCGGAGGATGAACTTGGCGGTGCGCACGTTGTCGAGATTGAAGTCCTCGTATTTATAGCCCGTGATGTTTCCCTTTTCGTCAATCATCTTGGCCGGGTATTCCTTCAGATAGTTGATGATGGCCTCGTTGTCGGCGGTCTCGCCCTTCTCCTTATTATATAGGTAGGTGTCGAGCATGCCCTCCATCTCTATTCCCATCACGTAGCTCCACTTGGGCTTCTTGCTGAAGTCGAGCAGATAGGGGTGGGATACTCGACTCATCTCGCTGCGTGTGAGCCACTCGGCGTAGGTCTTGTAGGGCTGGTCGCCCTCGTTGAGCACGAGCGAGCCATTGATTATCAGGTTGTCGAACTTCACGTTGCGTGTCTTCCCCGTGATTTTCACGGGCTGCTTCTGCACGCCGTCAAACTGGCAGTTCTTCACGTTGATGTCGTATACGTTCTCCACCGAGTCGCGGCCGATGATGAGCACGCCGTAGTTGCTCTTCTGGCAGGTCACGTTCTCCACGTTCACGTTTCTCACGATGGGCTCGTATCCGCGGTAGCAGATTTCCCTTGGCTCATAGTCGAGGTTGATTTTCACCACGGCTTCGCCACACTGTCCCACCTTCACGCGGCGCATATTGATGTTCTGTATCAGTCCGCCTCGGCAGTTGTTGGTCTTGATGCGCAGGATGCGGTCCAGGTGGGGCGAGTCCATCTCGCAGTCCTCTGCGTACACGTTCTCGCATCCTCCGGAGATTTCAGAACCAATCACCACGCCTCCGTGTCCGTCTTCCATCTTGCAGTTGCGTATGATGATGTTGCGCGAGGGCTGGTTCCAGAGTCGTCCGTCGTTGTTGCGTCCGCTCTTGATGGCGATGCAGTCGTCGCCAGTGTGGAAGATGCAGTTCTGTATCAGCACATTCTCGCAGGCTTCGGGGTCGCATCCGTCGCCGTTGGGCCCCTCGTTCCATACATACACGCCGTCCACGGTGATGTTTTTGGAGAGCAGTGGGTGCATCACCCAGAAAGGCGAGTTGATCATCTTCACGTCTTTGATGAGGATGCGGTCGCATCTCACGAGGTTCACGAGCTGTGGGCGCAGTCCTTGTCCCATGCCGAATTTTCGCTCGTCGAAGGCCACGCCGTCCTCGGCCTGTTTCAGCAGCTTGCTGCGCGATCCCAGTCGCTGGCTCTCCTTGGTCACTCCATCCTTGTATCCGAATTTGGGGTTGCCGTTCCACTGCCAGAAGGTGTCGTTGTTTCCGCCTCCGTCGATGGTTCCCTTGCCGGTGATGGCGATGTCGGTGGCCTTGTAGGCGTAGATACAAGGCGAGTAGTTCCAGCAGGCCAGGCCTTCCCAGGATGTGCGCACCAGCGGATAGAGCTTGGGTTCGAAGGCGAAGTGGAGGGTGGCTCCCTCCTCAAGCACGAGGTTGACGCCGGTCTTCAGCTCGATGGCTCCCGTGTTCCAGGTGCCCTTGGGGATTACTACCTTTCCGCCTCCCTTCTGCGATGCGAGAGAGATGACGCGGTTGATGGCCTTCTGGTTTTGAGCAGCCGTGGCCGTGGTCTTCGCCCCGAACGAGGTGATGACGAACTTTCGCTCAGAGAGCTTGGGCTGCAGGATGCTTTGCTCGATGCTTTTGTATTCGGCCTCGTCCCAGCCTGAGGCCAGGGCGCAGATTGGCATCAGGAGTGCCACGAGCAGGGTTTTTAAGAGTTTCTTCATTTTTTGTTTTTGTAGATTAATATTGTTTTTTTTGCCTACAAAGATAATGAAAAAAAACGGGAAAAGAATGCTTGAGTTGTTAAAAATGCAAAAACTTTTTTGCAAAGTTCTGTATAATAGAAAATTAAGTTAATTTTTGTGGCGGTTAAAAAATAAAATGCTACCTTTGCAGTCAATCTTAAACGTTTTGACGCATGACAAATCTTGACGAAATGACAGACGAAGAGTTGGCCCTCGCTTACATGGGGGGCGACAACAAGGCTTTCGACTTGTTGCTTTCCCGCAACGAGGTGAAGCTCTTTTCCTATATCATGTTCGAAGTGCAGGATCACGACTTGGCCGATGATATATTCCAGGAAACCTTTATCCGTGCCGTCATGAGACTTCAGACGGGTCGCTACAGCCCCACGGGCAAGTTTTATGCCTGGTTGGTGCGCATCGCCCACAATGTGGTGATAGACTGCCATCGCTCACCGGAGGGCCGCAAGATGGTTGATTTAGGGGAGAACAACGACTTTTCCATCCTAAAGGGCGAGAGCTTGCAGGCCGATCCCCTGGAAAGGGAGCTGGTGAGGAGGCAGGTGCTTCTCGATGTGAGGAAGCTGATGAGATTTCTGCCCGATGTACAGCGCGATGTGCTCTACATGCGTTATTATAAGAATATGTCGTTTAAGGAAATCTCGTACCGCATGAACGTGAGTATCAATACGAGCCTCGGCCGGATGCGCTATGCGCTCATTAACCTCCGGAGAATGGCTCGCGAGAACGATATCTACCTGGATCTAGGCTAGCAGGGAGGCGTTTTCCTTTTATTCTTCCTTCTGCTTCAGTTCTTTCAGTCTATGGATAGTGGCGATGGGGTCTTCGCTTTTGAACACATAGCTTCCGCTCACCAGCACGTTCACTCCCGCCTCTACGAGTCTTGGGGCGGTTTCGTTCTGCACGCCTCCGTCCACCTCGATGAGGGCGTGGCTTCCGCTCTGCTTGATGAGTTGTCGCAGCCGTCCTACCTTGGCAATGGTGTTCTCGATGAATTTCTGGCCGCCGAACCCGGGGTTCACGCTCATCAGCAACACCATGTCCACGTCGGCGATGATGTCCTCCAATACACTCACTGGCGTGGAAGGGTTGAGGGTTACTCCTGCCTTCATTCCGGCGGCGTGTATCTGTTGGATGGTACGATGCAGGTGGGTGCATGCCTCGTAGTGTACGTTCATCATCATGGATCCCAGCTTGGCGGTCTGCTCGATGTATTGCTCGGGGTGCACAATCATGAAGTGAACGTCGAGGGGCTTGGCGCAGGCCTTGGCCACGGCTTCCAGCACGGGGAACCCGAAGGATATGTTGGGTACAAACACTCCGTCCATTACATCCATGTGGAGCCAGTCGGCTTCGCTTCGGTTGATCATGTCGATGTCGCTCTGCAGGTTGATGAAGTTAGCCGAGAGCAACGAGGGTGACAGCATTGTTTCCATTTTCTTTCTTCTTTAGTTGTTTTAGCTCAGATAGCGCAACTCGCACTTTCCATTTTGCATGATGGAACGATAGTGGTAGGCTATCTGCTTGATGAAGTAGATGGTCTTGGCCGACGGTCTCATTTCTCCTTGTTTCAGTAAATGCTTCATGGGCGCTTATCTTTTAAATTGTGAATACTTTTATGTTCCGCTTTCGTATATATAACGGATTCTGTGGGTGGTTTATTGTATTTGAGGATGGTTAAAAAATGTTTAAGCTTGTCTGGCTGGAAGGATTGTTCCTTCAAAAGTTTGGTAATATCAGCAAAATTCTATATATTTGCAACACTTAAAACAGTTCGTGTTTAGTTAGGTATTCCTCCGTATCAGGTTTACCCCAAGTTTACCTCAGGTTTACCCCAACTTTACCCCTCCTCGGATACAGGAAGCTGCAAACATAGGAAATTAAAGTACAAAGCTATATGGCAAAAATAAATCAAGGAATATTAGGACCTTTCTCTGGAAAGGTGGGAGAAGTGATAGGAAGCAGTTGGAAGGGCATACCTTACATCAAGGCACGTTCTACCCAATTTCATGATGCCAAGACTCCACGCCAGCTCACTCATCGCATGAAGTTGCAGATGGCTCATGGGTTCGCCAGGTCTGTCAAGCATATCATAGAGATTGGTTTCAGAAATGTAACCGGGGCGCAAACTCCCTACAACAATGCTGTGTCTTGTCTGATGAAGCATGCCTTGCTGGGCGAATACCCCGAGGTTGGCATCGCTCCAAGCAAGGTACTGGTAAGCCAAGGAAAGCTTGCCGGTGCCGAGAATTGCTCTGTCTCTGTCGAAAAAGATGACTCTATAGCTTTCTCTTGGGGCGAAGCTTCTTATGGAGGCAAAGCCAATGTTGAAGACCAAGCCATCCTCTTGGCCTATAATTTCATAAAACAGCAAGGCATATCAAAAGTCGTTTGCCGAAAAGACCAGAAAGGAAGCATCAGGATTCCTGTGATGTGGAAAGGGGACTGCATTGCCTGCTATATCTTCTTTGCATCCACCGAAAATGAAGAGGTGAGCGATTCGAAACACTTGGATTTGCATGAGAAACCAGAACGTCAAGGCGTGCATGACTATCAAGCATTAGGGCCTACGGAACTAATCTAACCGGGCGTGTGGATTTTCGTTGTTACTTATCATTACACTGAAGTGACGGTAAAAATATAACTTGGTACAATTTGTTGAAGGGATATACTTAAGTTTCTGATTTGGAATCACCCCTTTGCTTGGTACAGCGAGGGCGCTGTACCTCCTACAGTTACCCATACTTGCCAGAAAAGG